>JBLHKE010000039.1:0-20286 GCA_047619485.1 Verrucomicrobiales bacterium
AGGCGGAGTCGGACTACAGTGATGCGGTGCAATTGGAGTTGTTAAAATCGACCTATCGGCTCGATCGTGCTGCCCATGAGGCGATCTATGCGGTGGTCGACGAGGTGAAGGATAAGCTGGGCTTGCTAGTCCCGGTGACACTCTATCAGATGCAGGACGCTGGCGGGCCAGGTCAGGCGGCACTGTATTTCACGCCCGGGCATGGACACGTCGTCTTCGGTGGTAAGATCCTTGATCTACTCGACGCCGACGAGCGGCGCGCATTGGTAGGGCATGAACTCGCGCACTTCAAACTCTGGACCGAAGAAGGGGGCGAGTTCTTGGTCGCCGATCGGATCTTGCTCGCGATGGCGGGTGATGGTCGCGCCGAGCCGAGCCACCACGAGAGCGCCCGGCTGTATCGGTTGTTCACAGAAATCTATGCCGACCGTGGCTCAGTTTTCGTTACCGGTTCGCCCGAGAGCGCGATTGGAGCCCTCATCAAAACGGTGACCGGAACCTCTGACATCGCTCCGGCGAGCTACCTCGCGCAGGCCGATGAGGTTGTCGAGCGGTCGGGCCAAGATCTCAAGAGCAGCGGTTTCACGCACCCCGAGGAGTTCCTGCGCGCCAAGTCGATCACGCTCTGGGCGAGCGCGCATGCTGAGGAGGCGGAAACGGGCTCGCTGGGTGAGACCGAGGCGGAGATCGAGCGGATGATCATTGGGCGATGTTCGCTCGATAGCCTCGACCTGACACAGCAAGAACGGCTGAGCGAATTGACCCGTGAGACAATGCGACACCTGCTTGAGCCGGCTTGGATCCGGACTGGGCGGACGCTCGCGCATGCAAAACTCTATTTCAGCGACTTTGATCCGGGCGAGCCGCGCCTGTGCGATTCGATGCAGGTGGTCGCCGAAAAATTCGGTGCCTGTGATGAGAAAACCCGGCACTACCTGGCGCACATCCTTCTCGATTTTTCGGTAGCCGATCGCGATCTCGAGGAGAACGGTCTCGCTGCCGGAGTCCGTGCGGCTGACGCGCTCGGCGTCAGTGTCGAATTCGATGCTGGAGCGCGCAAGGAACTGAAAGTTCTAAAACGTGATCTAACCGCGATCCGCAAAAATCTCGACGAGCGCTTCAAGCGCGCGGGCGAGGAGCACGCTGCTCTATCGAAACGCGAGCAGAGGGAGTTTTTTGATTAAACCGATGGAAGTGGATAACGACAAGATGGACGACGATCGGCAATCTGTAGCTGAGATTGAATCCCTCGGGGTACTTGATTTTCTCCATGAGGGGATCGACCGCGGAGGATTCGAGACCGACGATGCGCTCGCTGCGGTTCTGCCGCTGATGGAGCAGGTATTGGCGATCCACGAGCAAGGGAGGGTTGCCCCGCTGGATGGATTGGATGCTCTCAAAGTGACCCGCGGGCAGATTTGGTTCGAGAACGCCTCATCCTTGGAGCCACGAAACGCCACGGGGGAAATCGCCAAGCTCGAACACGAACGCAGTGCCGCGTTTGAGGTTGTCGGATCCCACGATCGTAGCACCGACCTCGACAGCTCCCAGTCGAGCGGCAAGAACTTGCTGGTCGCGAACGCAGACGATGATGCCGAGCACAAGGCTGCCGTCTACTTGACTCGCTATGCCTCTTGGGAGCATGCCGCCGGGCACCATGATGCACTAACAGATATCTATTCGTTAGGAATGCTCGCGGCGAGCCTCGCCCTCGGTGCTGATTTCTGCGATGAGAATTCGTTCGCCGCCTTCGTCGAAGCGCGTGAGCAACTCGTCACCCTACAGCCGAGCCTGCATCCGTCGGTAGCGAGGATGCTGACCCGGATGACCGCCCTCAAGCGCAGTGAGCGCATGCAGGATCTTGCCACGATCATTGCGTTCCTGAAGAACTACCGCGACCAGCCAGATCTGCCTGACTCTGACTTCTCGCAGATTAAAGGCTTCCGCAGCCAGAGCACGAACGACAAGCGCTCGCTGATTCTCGCGCGCCTGCGCGATCGGCTATTCGAGATCTCGCGGCGCAATCGCCTCGTCTACTTCCGCCAGACCTTGCAGACTGTGAACCTGACCGAGGGGTCGGTGCCATTGCTGATGGACTACCAGAACATCCGCCCCGAGCAGCTGTTCACCTGGGAGGGGGGCATGCGGGATGCCGTCGAGAAAGAGCAGGCGATCTCGCTCAACCGCTTCCTGCGTTTCGAAGATGCTCCGTGGTTGCCCGGCGCGCTTGATGGTATTCGCCGCGATGCCAACCGCGATATTAAGGAATACGGATTTGCTCAGCTGCGGCTGGTGATCGTGTTCCTGCGATGGCATAATCTGAAGGAGAGCCCGGACGAACGCATCCACTCGCCATTGCTGTTGATGCCTGTCGCGTTGACCAAAAAGAAGGGGATTCGGGATTCGTTCCAACTCGCACCGAGCGGCACGGTGGCGGAGGTCAACCCGGCGCTGCGCCATTTTCTCAAGGAACTCTACGCGCTCGATCTACCGGAGTCGATCGACCTTGCCGAGACCTCGGTCGACGTGTTCTTCGACTTGTTACGCCGGCAGATCCAGGCCAGCGAACCGGCAATCGAACTGAAGAAAATCGATCGGCCGCAGATCGATCTCGTCTACGAGAAAGCGAAGAAACGCCTCGATCTGTTCCGCCAGCGGCAGCGGATGTCCGGTCGGGCGGTGAAGAGTTGGGAGAATGTGGACTACTCCTACCGGCAGGAAAACTTCCAACCGCTCGGGCTGCAACTCTTCCTGAAACGGGTGCGGCCGACGCCATTGCCGCTCGATTACCTGCTGTCGGAAAAACCGCAGCTGCGCACGCCTGGTATGAGCAACGGTGGCGATTCGGAGGTCGTCGAGGCTGCTGCAGATCCGAAGGCGAAATTCAAGAAGCGCGAGTTCTACCAGCTGCGTTCGGGCAGCGGGAACAATCCCTACGGCTGGGATTTCGATCTCTGCTCGATGACGCTCGGCAATTTCAACTACCAGAAGATGACTCTGGTGCGCGACTACAACTCGCTGCTCGAGGACACACGCGAGAATGCCGCTTTTGATGAAATCTTTTCGCTCGAACCGCGCGACCGAGAGGAACCGCCACCACCGTCGAAGCTCGAGGATCAATTCCTCATCGTCCCGTCGGATCCAACTCAGGTCTCGGCGATCGCGTGGTCGCGCACGGGTCGAAATTTGATCATCCAAGGGCCTCCGGGAACCGGCAAGTCACAGACGATCACCAACCTGATTGCCGATTACGTCGCGCGCGGTAAACGGGTGCTGTTCGTGTGTGAGAAGCGTGCGGCACTCGATGTCGTCTACCACCGGCTCGGGCAGAGTGGACTGGACCGGCTCGCCTGCCTGATCCATGATTCGCAGTCAGACAAAAAATCGTTCATCCAAGATTTGAAAGCCACCTACGAGGGGTTTCTGAGCGCCGACGAGATGGGCGATCAGGAAACTCTTTGCACGAATCTCGCTGGTTCTATCGAGGAAAATCTTGCGGTGCTCGAACGCTTTGGTTCGAGCATGCTGGAGCAGGACGATGAGGCTGGCGCGACCTTGCGGGAACTCTACCAACGGCTGATCGCGTTACGTGGTAGTGAGCCCGAGATCGATGCCGAGACCGAAGAATCGCTGCCGGCATACGCAGAATGGTTGCAGCACGGTGAAAAACTCAAGCGTCTCACCTCGACCCTGCGCGAGCTGGGCAAGCCACCTATATTCGCCACCAACCCGCTCAGCGCGCTCGGGAGAGGGAGCTTCTCAGCCGACAATCCGGTGTCGAATTTGCGCCAGCTTCTCGATGCGACCGAAGCACCGATCTCAACCTTGGAGGAACTGGTCGACGAGATTCCCTTCGATCTTTCAGAATTCACATTCGTAGAGTGGCAGGTAGTGGGAGAGCTTTGCTCCGCAGCGCAATTCTTGTCGGAAAAGAAGTTGTTGGCACTTCTGGATGCCGATAGCGATCAGAACGAACGCTACGTCGCTTTTGATCGGAAGATCGAGGCGGCGAGGCGCAGACTAGTAGCGGCGGGTGAAGTGACCTCAAAGTGGAAGGCGAAGCTCTCGCCGCGTGATACACGCTCTGCGTTGGATCAGGCACGTGAGATGGAGAAATCGATCCTACGTTTCTTCACGCCGGCTTTCTGGAGGCTGCGCAAGGTAATGGATTCGCACTACGATCTGAGTGCACATGCGGTGAAACCTCGTTGGTCGCAATTGCTCAGCGAACTGGATGAGGAACACCAATGTGAAGCAAAATTCAGGGAGATCGACGAGGAGATCTGCGTCGAGTTTGGGATCGACGATGTCACGGTGCTCCGGGAATCGATGGATCGGTTCCGCCTAGTCGATGCCAGTGCCGATCCTAGCAGCCGGGTGGCGGAATTTCAGGAATTCATCATTGCTGGCGACGAACCTGCCAATCGGACGGTGGTCGAGTTGGGGGAGTTATTTCCCGAATTGCAAACCCTCACTGGGAACTTGGCAAAGTTCGTCGTCGGGTTCGAATCGCTCAGTCCAGCGGAGCTTGCTGAAATGCATTTCGGCCTGCGCGCAAATCTCGAACTGCTGCCGGAACTGTTACCGGACTTAAACGATCTGGTGAAGTCGTCAGACGAATTCTTCGCGGCGGTGAGCGGTCTCGAATGGGAGGTCGATAGCTTCGAGGCGGCGATGGCGCGCAAGTCGCTCAACCTGCGTTACCGCGCAGACCGCCAGCTCGGTCGCTTCGAAGGTTGGATGTTGCGCCGCCACGCTGGCAAGATCGACGAAGACTATGATGAATGGATGGGGGCGAACGGGCCACGGATCATCAACCGGGTGCGCCGCGCGTTTCTGGATTGGTACCAGATCGCCAGCCTCCCCGCTGCCCAACTCAGCCAAGAGCAGAAGGCGATTAAGAAAGACTTCAACAAAGGCCGCCGCGAGCTCGAACACGAGTTCGGCAAGACGATGCGCTACCGCTCGATCCGCGATCTCGCCTCGGAGGAGAGCGGGCAGGTCGTTCTTAAGTTGAAACCGATCTGGCTGATGAGCCCGCTGAGCATATCTGACACTCTTCCTCTCGAGGACGGCCAATTCGACGTCGTGATCTACGACGAGGCTAGCCAGATCAAATTGGAGGAAGCCGTGCCGACTGCTTACCGTGCGAGCCAGATCATCGTCGTCGGTGATGAGATGCAGCTGCCGCCGACGAAATTTTTCTCTAGCTCATCTGGCAGCGACGAGGTGTTGAACATCGAGGATGGTGGCGAGGTGATCGAGTACGATCTCGGTGCGGAGAGTTTCCTCAGCCACTCGGCGCAAAACCTGCCATCAACGCTGCTAGGTTGGCACTACCGCAGCCGCCACGAGTCGCTCATCAGTTTCTCGAACAATGCCTTCTACAACGGTGACCTCCTGACAATTCCGGATCGCCGCCTCGGGCTCGCTGGTGCTGAGGCAATTCGGGTGACTGATGGCGAACAGGCCGGGCAACATACCGATGGACTGCTTGCCAGGAGTATCAGTTATCACTTCCTCGAACACGGTGTCTACGACAACCGACGCAATCTGCCTGAGGCTGAATACATCGCCCGGACGGTGAAATCTTTGCTCGAACGGGACACCGGGATGACCATTGGCATCGTCGCATTTTCCGAAGCTCAGCAGGACGAGATCGAGCTAGCACTGAGCCGGCTCGCGCGATTGCACGAGGACTTCGGTAACCTTCTCGCCGCAGAATACGAGCGCGAAGAGGATGGTCAGTTCTGCGGGTTGTTTGTGAAAAATCTGGAGAACGTACAGGGGGACGAGCGCGACATTATCCTGCTCAGCATCTGCTACGCGCCGGATCATAACGGCAAGATGCGGATGAACTTTGGACCCATCAACCAGTCTGGTGGAGAGAAGCGACTCAATGTGATCTTCTCCCGGGCGAGGCTGCACATGGTGATCGTGAGTTCCATCCACCATCACCAAATCACCAACGAATACAACGACGGCGCGAATTGTCTCAAGGGATTCCTCGAGTATTCGGCCGCGATTTCTCGTGGTGACGCGGAGACCGCTTCGCGTGTGCTGACCTCATTGGACAAGCGCGAGCGTTTCGCTGATGTAAGTGAGGCTGGGCTTCTTGCCGTGAAGCAGCAGATTGCGGATCAGGTTGAGGCGCGTGGGCTGGCGGTCGTCTGGGATGTCGGGCAATCGAGGTTCACGGTGGATCTGGCGATCAGCGAGCCCGGCTCAGAGTTTCACCGAGTGGCTGTGCTAATTGATGGTGACGAACACTACGCGGTTCGCGATCCGCTCGAGCGCTACATCCAGCGCCCGCGGATCCTGCGAGCATTTGGCTGGGTGGTGATCGAGGTTCTGGTGAAGGATTGGTATCATGCGCCGGAGGAAGTTTTGACGAAGATCGAGCGACTAGTGAAAGATCCCGACGCTGGGGTGGCGGAAGAGACCGCTGATGGAGACGAGTCTGAGCCGGGCGAGAACGAGATGGCAAATGTCCTGAAAGTTGCTGAACCTACCGAAGAAACGACAGCGCGCCGGAATGTGCGCTACTCGGGAGACACTGTTGAAATCGACACGTTGAGAGTTGCTGAGGAAATCGCCCCAGCGGCCAGTAGGACTTATCTCGAATTCAAGAGTGGCAGCTCGGAGAAGTTTTGGGAACTGACGAGACAGGGCGAGGCGTTCACCGTGCGCTACGGCAGAGTCGGGATGAAAGGGCAATCGAGGGTAAAGGAATTTCCGACAGCCACCGAGGCCGAGCGTGAGGCTGAAAAACAAGTCCAAGCGAAGGTCCGGAAAGGTTACCAAGTTGCTGATGCTACGTAGAGTAGTCTTTAGCTTGCGAGCGCGAGCACGCTTCCGTTCTCTCATGGCCAGTGGGCGAATGGAACTCGAAGGCGCTCTCGCGTGTCGGAGCAAACACTGGCCATATGCGAACGGGAATGCCGTCACCAACGCAGGCTGAAGCCTACGCTACGAGGCTGCGCCTTCCCCGAAAGCTATTCGGGCTAGGGCGCGTCGGGTGGCGGCCTCTTTTTTGGACCCAGTAAGAACCGCAGCGAAGGCACATCGGATCGGCCTCCTAAAACCGCCGCAGCACTGGTTCACCGAGCGAACCCAAGCGCTGCTTGAGAAGCTTTTCGAAGCCCTCGCGGGTGAACCAGCCACGGTTGTTCGGGGCTTTCTCGATGTGGAATTCCTGCGCTGGCATGAAGCTGAATCCGACCTGGTAGAGATCGGGCTTACCGGTGGTCTTGCTGTTGGCGACGTCGATAATGACAGAGACGTGGCCGATGCCGCCGTTGTTGTTCTGCACGAACATGTCACCGGGGCGTAGATCTTCGGGCGTGATTTTTTTGGCTCCCTTCTTGATTGAGTGGGAGTTGGAGTTGGCCATTGCCAGGCGGAGGAAGTTGCGGTATTTGCTAGCGCTGGTGAGTTTCTGTTTCGAGCCGTCGTAGTTGAAGAGGTAGAGTTCGGTGTGCTTGCCCTTGGCTGCGTGGTACTCTGCCCACAATCGCATGGCGAAGTCTGCGCATTGTTCGAGGTCCTGGTCGAAGAGCAGCGGGAAGTCCAAGACGGCGGCTACCTGGTACCAGTTGCTCCCCGGCTTGTAAGAGCGGCCGTCGTAGAGAGCGATGGTATTCGTCTTTTTCAGCGGGGCGTTTTGCAGCCAGTGGCTGTAGCTGCCTTTTTCGTAGGTGCCGCGCTCGTAGCCGGTGGGGAGGGGGAGTTGCCGGACAGTTTTGTCTTCGGCGAGGCCTTGGGCGGAGAGTAGGAGCGACAGGGTTGCGATGATCTTTAACATGCTTTTTGAACGTAAGTTCGGTTGGAGATGTTTCAAATTTTGGGGGCTTCGATTGCAAATCGAAGTTACGGCCTCGCTACTGTTTCCCTGCTAGCTTCAACAGGAAGGCGTAGTCGAAGGCGATTTCTTTGTAGCGGTCGTAGCGGCCGGTCGGTCCGCCGTGGCCGGCGGACATCTCGGTTTTCAGCATGAGCAGCTTGCTCTTGTCGCTGCGCTCGTGGCGCAGTTTGGCGACCCATTTGGCTGGCTCCCAATATTGGACTTGGGAGTCGTGCAGGCCGGCGATCACTAGGATGTTTGGGTAAGCTTTCTTCTCGACCTGATCATACGGGCTGTAGCTCAACATGTAGTCGTAGAACTCTTTCTCGTTGGGGTTGCCCCATTCGTCGTACTCCGAAGTCGTCAGCGGGATGGTGTCGTCGAGCATGGTGGTGACGACGTCGACGAAGGGGACGTCGGCGATGATACCGTTGAACAGGTCCGGTCGCAGGTTGGCGATCGCTCCCATCAGTAGACCGCCGGCGCTGCCGCCGTTGGCGTAGAGTTGCTCCTTGCAGGTGTAGCCTTCCTTGATGAGGTGCTCGGCACAGTCGATGAAGTCGAAGTAGGTGTTTTTCTTCTCCAGTAACCTGCCGTCCTCATACCACTGCCTCCCCATCTCTTGGCCGCCGCGGACGTGGGCGATGGCGTAGGCGAAGCCGCGATCGAGCAAGCTGACTCGGGCGCTGCCGAAGGACGGATCGGTGCTGTGTCCATATGAACCGTAGCTGTAGAGGAGCAGTGGTGCTTTACCGTTTTTTTCGAAACCCTTGCGGTAGACGATGGAGATCGGGACGCGGGTGCCGTCGCGGGCAGTCGTCCAGAGGCGCTCGCAAATATAATTGTCCGGGTCGTAGCCGCCGAGCACCGGGTCGCGCTTGAGCAAGACCTTCTCTCTCGTGCGCATGTTGTAGTCGAAGACGCTCTCAGGTGTTTTGAGCGAGCTGAACCCGAAGCGTAAGATCTCGGTGTCGAACTGCAGGTTCGTGTCGAGCCACGCCGTGTAGGCCGGCTCGCCGAAGTCGAGATTGTGCCATGCCCCTTCCGGATTCCGGATGCGCATCTGGATGAGGGCGCCTGTCCGCTCGCTGACTACCAGGTAGTCTTTGAACACTTCGATGCTGCTGAGGTAGGTGTCCCCACGGTTGGGGATGATCTCAGTCCAATGCTCTTCGCCGGTCTTGTCGATCGGGCAGGACATCAGGCGGAAGTTCTTGGCGTCTTTGTTGGTGCGGACGTAGAAACGGTCGCCGAAGTGCTCGATGTCGTATTCTAAATCCCGGCGCCGGGGGGTGAACACTTTTGGTTTCGTGTTCGGCGCATCGGCATCGATCAGCTGGATCTCGTCACTGAGCGTCTGGCTGGATCCGATGACAATGAATTTGTCGGACTTTGCTTTGTAGACGTAGCAGTAGTAGGTCTCGTCTTTCTCCTCGTAGATGAGAACGTCATCTTCGACCGGCGTGCCGAGGACGTGACGGTAGACCTGGTGGTCGCGCAGGGTGTCGGGGTCTTGCTTGGAATAGAAGATTGTCTTGTCGTCATTGGCCCAGGCGTGGTTGCCAGTGACGTTTGGAATTTTGTCGGCGAGTAGTTCGCCGGTGGTGAGATCTTTGACGCGCAGCTCGTAGAAGCGTCGGCCAACGGTGTCGACGGAGAACACCAAGAGGTTCTCGTTGCTGGAGACGTCGCCGTCGTCGAGCTCGTAGAAGTCGTGGCCTTCGGCCATCGACGGGACGTCGAGGAGGATTTGTTCTTTGTCAGGATCCCCGACAGGGTAACGGCAGTGGAGCGGGTATTCTTCGCCGTCGCGGTGGCGCGTGTAGTATTCGAAGTTGCGATCGCGATCAGGGACTGTGGAGTCGTCTTGCTTGATGCGACCCTTGATCTCCTTGAAGAGAGTTTTTTGCAGAAGCTTGGTGTCGGCCATCTTGGCCTCATGGTAGGCGTTCTCGGCTTTGAGGTAGTCGGTGACTTCTGGATTATCTCGATCGCGCAGCCAGAAATAGGGATCTTGGCGGACGTGCCCGTGGGGAGATTTGAGTTCGTGTGGGACGCGCTTGGCGATCGGTTCGGTCGGAGATTCGGCCATGATGGTTGGTTGGAACGTGGCGCACCACAGGATCGCGGTGGCGATTAGCCGAAGCTGGTGGCGGGTAGGAGACATTGAGGTGGTGGTTCTGAGACTGGCTTTGCCCAGAGCAGAAAGGAAATGAGACAGTGATAGGCTTGGGCTCTGGGCTTCGATTGCAAATCGAAGTTATGGATAGTCGGTGAAATTTAGAAATTTCATTATAATAATCATAATATTTGCAAAAACTATCCAAAACGATTAAATTCTTCTGATATTCCAACAAAGATGATCACACTCAACGAAAATAATAAGAAGGGCACGCTGCTGGTGGTAGAAGACGAGAAGCCGCTTCTGCAGTTCTTGGTGAGTTTGCTGTCTAAAGAATACCACGTATTTGCTGCTGGAAATGCCTTAGAGGCGGGCACCATCGTGGAGCGGCAAGCGATCGATGTGGTGATTTGTGATCACGAGATGCCTGGTGAAAAAGGCCTCGATTTCCTGACTCGCATGCGGACGGCGTTTCCGAAGTTGCAGCGGATTTTGTTGACCGGGCACACTGGGAGCGAGGTCGTGATGAAGGCGATCAACGAGGGCGACGTGTTGAAATTTTTGCCGAAGCCTTCGTCACCGAAGGAGGTGTTTGAAGCTGTGGAGATGGGGCTTGAGGCGAAGGCTGCGATGGAGCGCTCCGAGCGGGCCGCAGTGGAGAATGAGGGACTGCGCAAGCAGATCGAGGATGTGCCCTCGCTGGCAAACAAGATGGCAAAGACGACGAAACAGGCGTGGAAGTTTTTGGGGACAGCGCTCCTGACGATGTCAATTTCTGCGGCTTCGTTCTTAGTCTTAGGGACGGTGGCGATCTTGGCACTCTACGTGTTGAAGACCTGGATTGGGGTGAGTCTTTTTGAGGACATGCACTTCGAGGATATCATTACCTCGGTGAAGGGGGCGATCGGGTTTTAGGCCTGTGGGCGGCTTCGCCTGGTGAAAGGTGGGAAGGTGAAAAGTGAAAGGTCTTTGCTGCCTTCGACTTGGCGAAAGTGGGAAAGTTAAAGCTTAAAAGTGGTTTGGGTCTTCGGCCTTTGAGTTGAGCGGGAGCGAGACGCCCCAGCCACTTTTTCTATGCGATGATGTCGTGGACGACTTTGCCGTGGACGTCTGTTAGGCGGAAGTCGCGGCCGGCTGAGCGGTAGGTTAGCGACTCGTGGTCGAATCCTAGCAGGTGGAGAATAGTCGCGTGCAGGTCGTGGACGTGGACGGGGTTCTCGACGGCTTTGAAGCCGAAGTCGTCGGTGGCACCGTGGACATGGCCACCTTTGACACCACCGCCGGCCATCCACATGGTGAACCCATGATGGTTGTGGTCGCGACCGTTGATCTTGCCCTGGTTGGAACCGGGTTTTGGCATTTCGACGGCGGGGGTGCGACCGAACTCGCCGCCCCAGATTACCAGTGTGTCTTCTAGCATGCCGCGTTGTTTGAGGTCGGTGAGCAGGGCGCCGATCGCTTGGTCGCACTCTTTGGCGAGACGGCGATGGTTGGTTTCGAGGTCGTCGTGGCTGTCCCACGGCTGTCCGGCGCCGTGCCAGAGTTGCACGTAGCGGACGCCACGCTCGACGAGGCGTCGGGCGATGAGTGTCTGGCGACCGTGGACGCCGCCGCCATAGAGGTCGCGGATATGTTGCGGTTCGCGCTTGATGTCGAAGGCGTCGGTGGCGTCCATCTGCATCCGGTAGGCGAGTTCGAAGGATTGGAGGCGCGACTCGAGAGCTGCGTCTTCCTGGCGGCGTTCTTGGTGGCGTCGGTTGAGCTGTTGGAGGAGGTCGAGTTGGTGACGCTGTTCGCGTTTGGAGAGCGACGTGTTCTTGATGTGCTCGATGAGCTTGTTCGGCTCGGTGTGTTTGGTGTCGATGTGCACGCCCTGGTAGACGCCGGGGAGGAAGCCGGCTTGCCAGTTCTGCGATTCTTGGATCGGGTAACCACCTGGGCACATGGTGATGAAGCCCGGGAGGTTCTGGTTTTCTGAACCGAGCCCATAGGTGACCCACGAGCCGACACTCGGGCGGACTAGGCGTGACTCGCCGCAGTTCATGAGGAGCAGCGACGGCTCGTGATTCGGGACGTCGGCGTGCATCGAGCGAATGACGCAGAGCTCGTCAGCGGAGCGGGCGACGTTGGGGAAAAGCTCGCTGATCTCCAGTCCACTCTGGCCGTATTTTTGGAAGCTGTAAGGTGATTTGAGCGCGGCGCCAGTTGGTCGCTCGGTGCGGAGATCGAGGGGGATTTTTTTGCCGTCGTATTTGGTGAGCTCTGGCTTGGGGTCGAAGGTGTCGACCTGGGATGGACCACCGTTCATGAACAGGTGGATGACGCGTTTGGCGCGGGCTGGGAAGTGCGGTTGTTTGGGGGTGAGGGGATTGAGTAGGGGCGTGGCAGCGGCTTGGTCGGAAAATAGGGACGATAGGGCGAGGGAGCCGAGTCCCATGCCGGAGCGGGTGAGGAAATCTCGGCGAGTGTAGGGGTTTTGGGGTGGGTGATTCATCTGTGCGTGAGTACGAACTTCAACTGCCGTCGTGCTGAGTCATCGTGCTGGCTTGGGCTGTGTGCTTGGGATTTGGGGCGTTAAAGTTGCTGGATTCTTCGTTAGGCTTTGGGAACGGGCGTTCGGTTCTCGTTAATCCACGAACGCGAACTCGTTGGTTGATAGCAATGCCTGAGCATACTGTTGCCAGGGGCTCGGGCGTTTTTTTGGTGGGGTGAAACTCTCTTGGTAGCTCCACGTCTTCTGCTGGGACTTGATGATGGGGTTCCAATGGAAGCTGTCGTGGGATTCGTTCTGGCCACAGGCGACGATGAGATCTAGGTGGGCGCCTTTCTCCAGCTGGACTGCCGGTAGCTCGAACGCTTGGTCGGACTGCGGGGGGATTATTTTACTCGCGAGTTCGGAGGAGCCGTTGGCGACGGCCGTGACGATGATGCCGTCGCTCATCTGGGCCGGGAGGTGCACTGAACTGGCCAGGCTGTATGCGCCTTTTTCAGGGGCTACAAACCGGGCGATCGCTTTGTAATTTTGACCGTGTCCAGGGTGACCACCGCCGCGGTTGAGACTGACCCAGCCGGTGGTTGGGTGGGGGAGCGTTTTGCCGTTCTGATAGCCAGAACCGGTAAACAGCTCGAACGGGGTGAAGGCCACTTTGCCGTTCTCGAATGAGCCGTAGCCATGTTGCCAGCGTGGGCTGGTCTGTGGGGCTTGCTGGGCGGTTTTGATAAAGCGCTTGCCGATTTCGACCTCGTCAGGGTCGGGGGTTCGGGAAAAAATCTGGCGGTAGAGCTGGGCGATTCTTTGTTCGGGATTCCCCTCGGTCAGAGTGGACGAGAGCTTGCTTGCGAGTTCCTCGATGAACGGGCTGTTCATCATGTAGAGCGCCTGTTGAGGCACCGTGGTCTGGTGGCGCTGTGCGCAATGGGCATCGGGGCTGGCGAAGTCGAAGGTGCGGAAGACGCTCTCCAAATTCTGTCGTTCGACCTGGCTATAGATCGTGCGGCGGAAGGTGAAGGGCGTTTTTGAGATCTTGTAAGGGCGGCCGAACCTATTTGCGTCGAGTTGCCCGGTGGCCTGGATGAGGGAGTCGCGCAGCGCCTCGAAGTCGAGGCGCTTGCGGTTGGCGTGCCAGTAGAATTGGTTGGCGGGGTCGATGCTGGCTTTGTCTGCCGCGTGAGCTGAACTCTGCTGGAAGGTTGCTGACAACAAGATCTGGCGGTGGAGTTGTTTCAACGACCAGCCTGCTTCCATAAAGCGATGGGCAAGATGATCCAGTAGCTGGGGGTGCGAGGGCGGGTCGCTGCGCAGTCCGAAATCGCTAGGGGTGGAGACGAGGGCTTGGCCGAAATGCTGTAGCCACACGCGGTTGATGATGACTCTGGCGGTCAGCGGGTTGTCCCGGCTGGTGATGTGTTGGGCCATCTCCAGGCGACCGCTAGAATTTTTAGGGAACGGTTTCTGAGCCTCCCCGGCGACGATGGCTGGAAACTGCCGTGGGACTTTCGGCCCGCGGTTTCCCTGTTGGCCGCGGATGAAGATGTAGGGTTCGTCGGGCTGGTTGCGGTCGACCATCACCATGCCGCGCGGTGGGGCGCCGGGGTGTTCGGTCTCGTGCTTGGCGACCTCGCGGCGGAGCTTGCGCACCTGCTGCTGGTCGGGGGTCGGGAGTTGGCCGAAGAGCTGGTCGAGCGGGACGTCGTTTGGGGTGCCGGCGCCATAGAGGAGCTGGCGGATCTGTTCCCGCGCAGGTTTTTCGTGAGGCTCGATCTGGCTGTCGTGGGCAAAGAGTTTGGCGTAAGCTGCTGCGAGATCGTGGAGGTTGGTGATGGACTTGTCTTTCAGCGCAAGCGTGACCCGCGGGTTCGTTTTTGGGTTCGCGAAAATGGCAGCGAGTTGGTTCGGTACCTCGGCGGCGAAGCTCTCGGTCGGAAGATCGAAGCACGATTTCCATGCGGCAAAAATCGGGTCATCGGCTGGTTTGGCGTTTACGAAGTCGCGCCAGCGGAGAAGGAAGGCTTGGACGAGGCCGCGCTCGGAGGCGAGTTTTTTGAGGTCACTGTCGTTTTTGCCGTGGCCGTCTTTGAGGGCGATGAGGTATTTCTTCAACTGCTCTTCGCCGCGCTGGTCGTCGAGGCGTTTCTGGAGGTGTTCAGTGACCTTAGATTTCTTCGTTGCGAGCAGATTTTTGAATGCTTCGGTCTCGGCCGTCTGCGGTTGCGGACCGAGCAGCGGGAGCTCCTTTGGCTCCTCTGAACTGGCGAAAATACCGTAAAGCGAATAGTAATCAGCGGTCGGAATTGGATCGTATTTGTGATCATGACAGCGCGAACAGGCGACCGTGAGCGCCATGGTACCGCGGGTGACGACATCGATGCGGTCGTCGATGATGTCAGGTTGGCGATTGAGAAAGCGGCGTCCGACGGTGAGGAATCCCATCGCGGCGAGGTGCTTCTTATCGGCATCTGCTGTGACGATCTGATCGGCCGCGATCTGGTAATTGACGAACTGGTCGTAGGGCATGTCCTCGTTGAGCGCGCGGATGACCCAGTCGCGGTAGGTGTAAGCGTAAGGATACTGGCGGGCTTCTTGGAAGACGTAACCCTTGGTGTCTGCATAACGGGCGATGTCGAGCCAGTGGCGGCCCCAGCGCTCACCGTAGTTCGGGGATGCCAGTAGTTGGTCGATCACCTTTCCGAACGCCTCTGGTGACTGGTCGTGGACGAAGGCTTCGGTTTCCTCAAGGCTCGGATTGAGCCCGGTCAGGGTGAGGTAGACGCGGCGCAAAAGCGTGCGGCGATCCGCCGGGAGTGAGGGGGTGAGCTTGTTCTCCTCAAGCTTGGCCAAGACGAAGTGGTCGAGTGGTTGTTCCGGCCAGGATTGGTCGGAGACGGTCGGCAGCGAAGGATTGCTGATCGCTTGGAAAGCCCAATGCACCTTCGATTTTCGCTCGATCAGCTCTGATGCGTCAGAGACTGGGACGAGGGCGGCGAGGGCAAAGGTGATTAATTGGAGGAGTCGGGGCATCCGGATTTAAGCTATTCTGGAAATGATGACCTTCAAACATGGAAATCTTACGCTTGGCGGCGATTTTTGATTCGATTTGCAATTCATTGCCGGGTCGGCTTGGTGGTGGATGAGAAATTCCATATCCTTTGTCGCTGCGATTGTCGGTGGAGCAGCCTGTTGTTGGGCGGTTTTTGCCCAAGAGGCTGCTGACGCGACGAAGTTCGAATCGGTGGAGGAACTCATCGTCCGCTACCGGACGGATCGGGATGCTCTGGCGAAATTTTACGGTTGGAGCGTCCTGTCGGAGTCGCACCGGAAGCGGATGGAGGATTTCTACTCGGCCTGGGAGGCGTCGTTGGGCGAGGTGGATTACGCGGCGCTGTCGTCGGCGGGCGAGGTCGACTACCAGCTGATCAAACATCGGCTGGAATACCGGCGGAAGTCGCTGGCGACCAATTGGAAGAAGCTGCAGGGGGTCTCCGAGCTGGTCGCGTTCAAAGATGGCGTGTTGGGTTTGTATGAGGCGTCCCGCAAGCGCGAGAAAATGGTGGCGAGGGATGCGGCCGAGCAGTTGGCGATGATCACCAAGGCGGTCGAAAATTTGAAAGGGAAGGTTTCGATCGAGGAAGGGGATGACAAGTTGCTGACCAATCCGGTGCTCGCGTTGCGGGCGCAGAAAGTAGTTGGGGAGGTGAGCCGACGGCTAGATAGCTGGTATCGGTTTTACGCAGGGTTTGATCCGGAATTTTCGTGGTGGGCCAAGCAGGCGCATGGCGAGTTGAAAACGTCGCTGGATGCGTATGAGAAGCACCTAGGTGAGTTGGTGACTGGTAGCAAAGATGGGAGTGAGGCACCGCTGGTTGGTGATCCGATTGGCGCGGAGGCGCTGGAGGATGATTTGGCGCTGGAGATGTTGGCCTACTCACCTAAAGAATTGCTGGCGATCGGTGAACGTGAATTTGCCTGGTGCCGCGCTGAGATGGTGAAGGCGGCGGGCGAGATGGGGCTTGGCGACGACTGGCGTGCGGCACTGGAGGAGGTGAAGGCGGATTTCGTGCCGCCGGGCGAGCAGGATGATCTCGCGGCGTCGATCGCCAACGAGGCGATCGCCTTTATCGATGACAATGAATTGGTGACGGTGCCCGATTTATGTCGCGAGACCTGGTATCTGACAATGTTAGGGAAGAAGCAGCAAGAGACCTTGCCGTATGCTGCATATTTTGGTCAGGCGATCGGTCTGGCCTTCCCGACGGAAGACATGAGCGTGGAGCAGAAGCTGATGAGTTTGCGTGGGAATAATCGGCACTTCACACGTGCGGTGATCCCACACGAGTTGGTGCCGGGACACCACTTGCAGAAGTTCATGGCACAGCGACACGCCACCCATAGGGGGATTTTTTCGACGCCATTCTACGTCGAGGGCTGGGCCTTGCACTGGGAGATGTTGCTCTATGATTTGAAGTATCCGCGCACGCCTGAGGAGCGGATCGGGATGCTGTTCTGGAGGGCGCACCGATGCGCGCGCATCATCGTGTCACTGAGATTTCACCTCGGGGAGATGTCGCCAGAGGAGATGGTGTCGTTTTTGACGGGCGAGGTCGGCATGGAGGAATCGGGGGCACGCGGGGAGGTGCGACGCTACATTGGGGATCGGTATTCGCCGCTCTACCAGTGCGGCTACATGCTAGGCGGCTTGCAGTTGCGTGCGATCTATCAGGAGACGGTGGGGGAGGGGGCGATGACCGCGCGGGAGTTCCACGATGCAGTGTTGATGCTCGGGCCAGTGCCGATGGAGATGGTGCGGGCGAGTTTATTGGGCAAGCGGCTGGAGCAGGGGCATCGATCGGAGTGGCGTTTCTGATAGGGCGATGCGAAAAAATCTACGCCTGGTTGACGCAGGAGCATCCGACCTGGAAGCCGAATTACCCGATCAAGAAACGCAGTGGGACGCCGGCGGAGCCTCCTCCATTTTTTTAGGTTGGGACGAGCGAGGTGGCGAATGCGAGAAGGGCTGCCGTGTATCATTTTTCCGCCGGAATGGCGGAACCCTCCGCTGGACTTCCAGCTCACGCAGGACGCCACCTCTCTCGTCCAGATTTTTCTAGGTCGGTTGCGGCACGCTGCCGTTGTCGGAATCGGCATGGTGCGGTTTGTAAGTGATGGTCATGTAGGCCACTCCTATGACGAGGAAGGCGATGAAGATGTAGTCGCGCGCGCCGCCGCCGTAGACACCGGCGATGACGATCCCGAGCGTCAGGACGGCCATCGGCAAGATGTGGTAGATAGCGAAGCGGCGGTCGATGATGCGCGAGACGTGCAAGACGAGCAGAGGTAACGAGGCGGCGCTGGAGATGATGATGGCGGGGATCAGTGGGATCTCACCGCGGGCGACGATCACCGAGAAGATGACAAAGAACAGCGAGTAAATGGTGGCGAGCAGGAGGAAGTGACTCCAGCGGAAACCGTTGAGCGCGCCCGGCTGGTGCTGTTCGCTGAGATACCAGAAGCCTGCGCCAAACAGGAGGACTGCGAGGCCGATGAAGCGGAACAGCACGGCGAGGCGGCTGGTGGGGGACTGCGCACCGGGGAGTTCGACAATCAGGTGGCGGTCGCTGACGAGGTTGTTGAACTCCCACGTGAACTGCCCGGATTTGGCCGCGGTGGGTTGTAGGGCGTAGTCCGGGATGCTATGCAGGGGGATGTCGCGGGTGTCCAAGTTGAGGCGGACGGACTTGAGGCGGTGCGCTGGTGGAAGCATGTACTCGAACTGCTCGCGGCCAAGGGCGGTGAAGGCGACCTTGGCGCTGACCTTCTCTCCCTGTCCGAGCTGGATCCTCCAGAAGATGCCCTTCTCATTGTAGGTGACGTCGGCGGGTTCGGTGCCGTCGGGGAGGTGGAGGAAGACGTCCCAGGCCTCGAGGGTGCCGCGCGGGAACGGGATGGCGAGGGCGACTTGGTTGCTGCCGGTCGAGGGATTACTGAACTCGATCTCGCCCACGCAGCTGAGTTGGTAGCGCGAGTAGACCTCTAGGCCGAGTTGGTGATTGGTGGTCTTCAGGGTCAGGTCGAAGTCGATCTGATCGAAGATTGGGCGGTTGGCCTCGCGATCGATCGAGTAGTCCTCGCGCGCCTTGGCGGCCTCTTTCTTCACCGCGGCGTTGCGGCGGCTGTCCTGGATCTTCGAGATGGCGGGGATGCTGATTGAGCTGAGGACGGCGATGATGGCGACGACGACCAATAGTTCGACCAGCGTGAAGGCGTGTGCCTGTTGTCGTGTTCCTGTTGGGGCTTTCATTGTTTCTACCCTCGGTCTCGAATGTTACCATTCGGTTACCGTCGGGTTCGGGTTTGGATATCTTCCGGGTTGCTGGCCCCCGATGAGACTGTGAAAATCTCTCTCTCCGGCGTGGTTCTGGCTTTGAATTTCCCCACCCGGTTTGCATGACGTCGGCGAGGTGGGCGATTTCGAATTTGCCGCGCAACTTGTTGGCTGGGCAGATCGAGCTGGAATTTGACCAGTCCTCCCGCAAGGCTGACGTTCTCGTCGAGGTGCCGTGTTCGCCCGTCCATCTGGCGAACGACGCCGATTCCTGCGGCGCACTGTGCACGAAGTGCCGTAAATGCGGCTAGAAATTTGCGGCTGACAAAGCCTAAGTGCTCTATATAGTCAGCTCTTATGAATCAACGACTCCGCATCCGATTGTTCGGTGCCGCCATGCTCGCCGCAGCCGCGACTTTGAGTTCCTGTCAGACTTATCAGGTGCCGATCACCTATGCTGAACCGACCACGATCAAGCCGGGGCCAGCGACGGTCGACCTCGGGCGCTTCGTCGATGCTCGAGATGCCAAAGGCACGGCGCTCGGATCGATCAAGAACGAGGTAGGCATTCCGATCAAGACGTTAACGACCCGCAAACCGGTCGCCGAGTTGGTGCACAATTCGGTAGGCTATGGTCTACGGGCGCGCCGAATGCTGGTGGGGCGCGGCGAGGGAGATTATATATTAGGGGGGATGATCAATGAATACTACGCCCACCAACTCGCCAGCCAGGAGGCCGGTTGCAACATCCGCTTCGAGCTTTACCGCCGGGGCAAGTCGCGTGCGGTGTTCGTCAAGACCTACAAGGCGCAGCTCAACCGGCGAACGCCTAAAGTGAGCTACTTCGGCAATGTTGACGAGGTCGCGGATGTGTCATCGGCGGCCTTGCAAGACGTCATCGATCAGGTGCTGGATGATCCAGCTTTCCGCCGCGCCCTGCGCTAGTCGTCGCAAACCTTTCTTCTCTGGATGGCCTCGGCACCGTTTGATTATGCAAAGCTCGCGCGCCTGTTTGGCTCGCCTTGGCATCGTAATTACGTTAAGTCGAAGCTGCGAACCGACCCACTTTACGATGGGGTGTTTGGTGAGCTTGTCGATGAGGTGCTGCCGCTACTAGACCTCGGTTGCGGGCTTGGGCTGCTCGCCTTTTATCTGCGCGAGCGCGGATTGGAATTTCCGATTCTAGGCACCGACTACGATCCGCGAAAAATTGAGGATGCCGTGCGCCTGGCGAAGCACCACTACCCGGGGAGGGAATTGGACTTTCAGGTTGGCGACGCGCGCGAGGGAATTCCTGACTTTGAGGGCAACGTCACCATTTTGGATATCCTGCAGTTCTTTTCGCCTGAAGAGCAGGACCAGCTCCTTACCAATGCCGCGGCGTGCGTGGCCCCTGGTGGAAAATTGGTGATCCGGTCGGCGCTCCGCCAGAGCAGCTGGCGCTTTCGAGTGACCCAGATGGGGGATCTGATCGCCAAAGCTACCTTCTGGATGAAGGCTGC
>JBLHKE010000040.1:0-20153 GCA_047619485.1 Verrucomicrobiales bacterium
GGCCGTGATCTTCCACTTCGCCAGGGTGCGATTCGATCTTCAGGCGGATCTTCATGCGCAGGCATTTAAGGAAGCGCGCCATGTAGAGGTGCTGCGCCCTGCCCGCCATCTTGTCTGCGCTGCTCGCCAGGTCGCAGGGCACCGAGAATGCCACCGCAGCGGAGATCCGTGGATCAATGTTAGCGCCTGCTTCGCCGAGGTATTTCAAGGTGATGTTCCCGCCTAAGCTGAAACCGACCAGAGCGATCGACTCATACCCATCGACGTGCTCCAGCAGCACTTTTAGATCGCCGGTCGCCCCACTGTGGTAGGAGTAGAGCCGGCGGTTCGCTTCGCCGCTGCAGCCACGGAAGTTCCACGCTAGCACGTCCCAGCCACGCTGCTGCAGCGCACGCGCCATGCCCTGCATGTAGGGCTGCCTAGAATTGCCCTCGAGCCCGTGGGACAAAATCGCTAGCCGGCCGTGCTGCCGCGGTCCCCAGTCGAGGTCGAGGAAATCCCCATCCGGCGTGTCGATGCGCTCGCGCCGGGTCGTGATCAACCCCACCCGACGCAACAGCGCCGGGTAGATCGCTTGCAGGTGCCCGTTGCCAAACCCGAACGGCGGCTGGTAGCTGGATGGGGAGATGACTGGCATTCGTGAAATCTTCGTCATCAGACACGCTCCGGACAAGCTGCAAGTTCAGACTGGCGATCACTCATTGCAGTGGGAATGGTAATCCCCCCGATATGACCTTCCCTAAAAAGTCCGCCCTGCTCGTCATCCTGATCACCCTCTGTGCGATCGCCACCCACACGGAGGCTGCCACCAAACTCACCGCGAAGCTCGACCAGGCTGCCGGCACGATCACGCTGCACCGCGAGGGGGTTGCCGCACCGATCCTCACCCAACACGCCCGGCCAGACTTCCGCCCTTACCTTCACCCGATCCTCGCGCCGGATGGCAATGGGCAGCTAACCGAGGTCAGCCCCGAGGGGCGCGATAACCAGACCGGGCTGTTCTGGGGCTTCAGGCGGGCGAACGGGCGCGACTATTTCCACCACGCAGAAGGCACCCACTGGCAGCGCGTCGAGTTCGGCATCACCGAGGAGAATGCCGAACACGTCAAGTGGCGCACCGTCTACGAGATACTCGATGAGGATGCCGAATCAATCCTAACAGAGACACAAGTGTGGACGATGTGGCTCGACCACAGCGGACAGGTGGTGCTCGACCTCAAGTGGCGCGGGATTGCCCGCGGCATGGATGTGACCATCTCCGAGGACAAGTACGGCGGGCTGTTCCTGCGCATGCCGTGGGAGGAAGACCGCCACGCTCACGTCTTCAACGCCGCCCGCAACCGCGATCAGAAGGCAAACCGCAAACGCGCCATGTGGCTCGATATCAGCATGGGGATCGAAGGCCGCGACGACGAGGCGCACATCGCGATCTTCGACCACCCACGCAACGATGGCTTCCCCAACGCCTGGCGCGTCGATGCGCAATTCGGTGTCGGCCCATCGCGCGCGATCCAGGGCAACTGGGTGATAAAGAAGGGCAAGGAGAAGATCTTCCAGCACCGGCTGGTAATCTACACCGGCGAGCTGAGGGACAAGGACCTCACCGAACAGTGGAGCGCCTGGAGCGGTCAGAAATACACCTCTGCCTTGTGGGGAATCGCCCAGCAGGAAGGGCACGACGCGAAGTTCCTCAGCCCGGATGAGGCGGTCGATGCGATGACGCTGCAGAAAGGATTCGAGGTCAATGCCTTTGCCCACGAACCGATGATTACCCAGCCGATGGCCTTCTGCTGGGACGATCGCGGGCGTCTGTGGATCGCGGAGAACCGTGATTACGAATCGCGCGGGCACGGCTTTTCTAACTCTGGGGACAGCCGCATTCTGATCCTTGAGGATAAAGACCACGATGGCGTGGCGGACTCGCGCAAAGTGTTCCTCGAAGGCGTGCCGTTCCCCGCAGCGATCGCGGTCGGCATGGGCGGGCTGTGGCTTGGCGCGCCGCCGAACTTGCTGTTCGTGCCCGACAAGGACGGCGATGACAAGGCGGACGTCGATGACATCGAGGTGCGCCTCACCGGTTGGGGGATTCGCGATCGGCACGAGACGCTCAACAGTTTTCACTGGGGACCGGATGGTTGGCTCTACGGCTGCCAGGGTTACGCGACGCCGTCGAAGGTCGGCAAGCCGAAGGGCGCAGGCAAACTCTACCAACACAAAGAGCCGTTCCCGAAAAATATCGAGTTCGACGGCCCGGCGGTCGACATCAATGGCGGCGTGTGGCGCTACCACCCGATCAAGGATCGCTTCGAGGTCGTCGCGCACGGTTTCAGCAACCCGTGGGGGATCGACTACGACGCGAAGGGCCAGATCTTCATCACCGCCTGCGTCATCCCGCACCTATGGCACGTCATTCCCGGCGGCATCTACCACCGCCAGGGCGGTTCGCATTTTAACCCACACGTATACAGCGACATCCGCACGATCGCCGACCACCGCCACCGCTCGGCACACGGCGGCGCGCGCATCTACAACTCTGACGCTTTCCCTGATCGCTACCAGGGGCAGCTGTTCATGGCCAACATCCACGAGCACTCCGTCCTCGTCGACAAGCTCGAACCGAGCGGCTCCGGATTCATCGGCCGGCACGGCGAGAATTTCCTCGATGCCAACAACGCGCAGTGGATCGGCTTCAGCATGGAGATCGGGCCGGACGGAAATGTGTATGTGTTAGACTGGCACGACGCCGACATCTGCGGCAAGACCGTTGTCAACAAAGAGACCGGCCGCGTGTTCCGCATCGCGCCGAAAGAATCGGCAGCGAAGGATTGGGAGGGACGCTACTCCGACGTGAACGCCTTCGATGACGCCCGCTTAGTAGAGTTGCAGAAGAGCGACAGCGCCTGGCATGCGCGCCGTGCGCGCATCGTCCTGCAGGGACGCGCGGCAGCGGGTGGGGTAGGGGAGGGGACACCCGCCGCGCTACTGGCGATGCTCTCCGAGGAGAAAGACCCCGACCTCCGCTTGCGCGCGCTGTGGTGCTTGCACGTCATCGGCCATGCTGACCCCGACCTCCTGCTCGAATTGCTTGGCGACCTGGATGCACACCTGCGCGCCTGGGCGATCCAGCTCCTGTGCGAAGACAAATCACCGCCGGCGGCAGCCATCGACCGCTTCGTTAGCCTGGCGCAAGTCGATCCCTCCGCCGTCGTCCGCCTGCATCTGGCCTCGGCCTTGCAGCGTTTAGAAATCGACCAGCGCTGGAGCATTCTCGCCGGCCTGGTTGCTCATGCGGAAGACGCCGACGACCACAACCTGCCCAAGATGCTGTGGTTTGCGCTCGAACCGATGGTGTCAAAAGAGCCTAGACGCGCGCTCGAACTGGTCGCCTTGGGGAAGATGCCCTTGCTGCAAAACTACACCGCACGCAGAGCTGCCCAGGCCAGTAAAGCAAACGGACTCGACGCCATCGTCAAGGTGCTCGGGCACACCCTCGATGCCGAGACCAAGAAGAATTTCCTCACCGGCACGTTAAATGGGCTAGGTGGCGGTGGCAAGAAAGTGCCGGCACCGGACAACTGGGGCGCGGTCTACGCGAGGCTGAAAACGGAGTCGGCGGTCGCAGACCTAGCACAGAAGCTCGCGCAACGATTCGGTGACAACGCCGCCACCGCAGGCATGCTCGCTGCCGTTTCGAACCAATCGCTCGATCTGAAAAAACGCCGCGAGGCGATCCGCGGCTTGGCGGCACAGCGCAACTCGGCACTCGAACCGAAGCTCATCGGCTTGCTCGACGAGGCTGAGCTGCGACCCGAAACGATCCGCGCTATCGCTGCCTTCGAGAGCGAGGCGCTCGCCGACGAATTGCTCAAGCGCTACGCCAAACTCAGCGCCGAAGAGAAACGCGCCACGGTCGAAACCCTCGCGTCCCGACCGAAATCCGGTTGGAAACTCGCCCAGGCGATCAAGGCGGAGAAGATCCCGCGCTCGGACATCCCCGCCTACGTTCCTCGCCAGTTGCGACGCGTCGTCGGCTCTGGCTTCGTCGAGATCTGGGGCCCAATCGACGAGCTACCCGCAGCCAAGGTAGCCTCATTGAAAAAATACCGCGAGCTACTCACCGAAGGAGCGATCAGCAAGGCAGACCCGCGCCACGGCAAACTAGTTTTCGCCAACAGTTGCCTATCTTGCCACAAGATGTATGGCGAGGGCGGCGAGATCGGACCCGACCTCACCGGTGCCAACCGCGGTGACTTGAACTACGTCCTAGACAACCTTCTCGACCCCAGCGCGGAGATCCCCGAAGGCTACCAGCTCAACGTCATCACCACCCGCGACGGCCGCAACTACGGCGGCACCGTCGACAGCGAAACAGATGCCCAACTCGTCCTCCGCCAAGCCGCAGGCGACCCCGTGACCATCGAAAAATCCGACATTCAATCGCGCGAGAAGCTCAAGGTATCGATGATGCCCGAGGGCCTGCTAGCGACCTTGAAAGACGAGGATGTCATTGCGCTGGTGCGTTATTTGCGGACCACGAAAGCAGTGGGGGAGTAGCATGCAACCAGCCACCATCTTGCCGAGGGAAACAGGTTCAAAAATCAGCTTCTTGCTTGCAGCTGGGGTGATCGTGTGGTGAGCATGTGCCGGATGAGTAAAGACATCAGTAAATGGACTCGCTTGAACTGGAACCCGATTGTTCCAGGGCTTCTGCTACTCTACTGGCTGCGACCACTGTACCAGAACGGGTGGAATTTCGGAGAACTGACCGTATTCCGGTGGCTCGGGCTGATCACGATGGCTGTCTGGTTCCTGCTCGCCTGTTGGAACAAGATCTCTGGCGGTGCGTTTCTCAATTCTCTCTACTCAGACGATAACGATGAGACACCCAAGGTGCCAGACAGTTTGGAGGAGTATCTAGAGGGCACTAAAGTCTCCGCCCCGCTGGTGGAACTGCTGCGTGAGAACCTCCCGCTGGGGAAAGATCTGGAGACAGCGCTAGATGACTACGAGGGTGAGGATTTGACCAACGAGGAGGACGCGCTCGGCGTGGTCGCTGCCTATCAGGAGCTGTGCCGGGCAAATGATCCTCGTTCTAGACTGGTATTGAAGCTTTTCGGCGATTCAGGCAGCGTTGAGGTGTGGGGGCTCTACTACCAACTCGCGATGCCGCTGGTGCACGAGCGTTTCACAGCTCTCTCGGAGCGAGGGGACTTGGTTACTGAAAAGGATGACGAGGTTCCCGAATTCGATCGTGAGGTGTTCCAACTGCTCCGCGCTCTATGCGGCTATGCTTACCCCCCGTCTTTTCCAGACATCGTGCGCGCAGGCAGGAACCCACAGCTGCACGACAGCTACATGTGGGGAAGAATTTACGACTCGGGTGTGACGAGTGACGAGGATTATCTAACACTGATAAAAGAGATTGGAAAAGAGCTGCCGACCGGCTTCGCAGGTGTTGCCTTTCTGGACTGCTGCAACGAGTTGGCGCTGGAGCATGAGGTGGAACCGCATGCGTTTTCGAGCGATGTGGGAATCGCGCGGATGAGGGAGTATTTGACCGACAGCGAACCCGAGCACGCGTCGTATGCGAAGAGTGTCGCAACCGCGCTGGCGTTCATCGGACACCCGGGGCGCGATAAACTGTTAGAGCTGGCGACGAATCATCCAGAATCTGATGTCGTAGTCGAGGCCGCTTGGGCAGATGCGAAGCTCGGCCGAGCCGAAGGCATCACCAAGCTGGTCGAACTTACTGCCGATTGGAGGACGGGTGAGACGGCGATGAATTTTTTGCGAGAGCTGGAGCTGGGAGATCGCATACCGGAGAATTCATTGCAACCCGCCCACGTCGCCCGCTGCCAAATGGCGGCCTGGCTTGCGCATCCGAACGAGTTGGCAAAGTTACCCGATGAGGTGGAGGTGATCGATCTGCGAGAGATCTTTTGGCCTCCGACAAACAGCCGCGCGACGCTCGCGATCGTCAAGTGGAGCAGTGGAGAAGATGCCGGCATCGGCACGACGGGTGGAACCACGACCTGGTGTTTCTTTGGCAGGGAGGAGCTGGAGGACGAGCCACTCGATTCCTATGCGCGCCACTGCAACTGGCAACTCTCAGCTGAGGACATCGCCGGTGCCCCGGAGAATTACGAAGATCTAGACTACGGGCGAAAGCTGCTCCGTGAGAAGAATCCGGACGAGGAATGGTCTGCACGACTCGCGTAAATTTCTGAGTCCGAGCTGTTAAAAGTTCAAATTCAATGAGGTAGATCAACCTTACTTGTGATGATCTTACCACATCTGTCACAAGAAGATGCCGATGCGTCCGCCAGCAATGTAGAGAAGTCTCGAGATTCTCTCAACTACGTCGCTGAGAACAAATGGGAATGATTTTGGATGAATTTAGTCTTGAGAAAACCTGGTCGACACGGGTATCGAGGGACAAAGTGCAGAGCCCTTGAGGCGATTGATGGTGGGGGCATAGGGAGCTGTCCAGTGCACTCGTGGTGCGCCGGGGTCACCGCCATAGGCGTCAGGTTGAGATGAACGTAGTGTAGTCTTTAGGATGCGTCCGCAGAAGCGATCCCGTTTTCTAATCGCCAGTGCTTGAACGGAACTAAAAGCGTTTGGCGGGTCGGCGAAAACATAGGCCATGCGCAAACGGGATTGTCGTTTCGGACGCAGCCTCAAAAGGCTACGCTAAATCGCTGCGCAAAGCAGGTGTAGGTGGCTGCGGTGAGGCCGCGCATCGGAGTGTTCGCTCTCAGCCCATTGACGCATCCTCGACCAATTCTCAGCTACCGCGCCAGGTCCAACTCCACCATCCTGAACGCGCGCATCTTCGGGTCAGCTAGATCTTTGCACTCGCAGCGGCCGTCCTCGAGCTTCGCGAGGCTCTGGTTCTGCGGGACTTTGTAGAGCACCGACCCGTCGTCCGAGAAGAATCGCAGCACGCTGGATGCGGGGTTCACCAGCACGGTCTCTGGATTGAAATCTCCCAGCTCGCGGATGCGGCGCGCTTTTTCGCCGACCTCACCTGACCAGCGATACAGCTGCGACGAACGCTTATTGTCGTGCGAGCCGGCGATGATGATGTGGTCGCGGTGGAACGGGGAATACTCCATCGCGCGGATGCCGAGGCCGCCGAAGTCGAAGTAGATCGGCTTGCCGAATCGTGGTTCGCGCTCGCCGGCTTGGATCAGTTCGGCCGGGTTGTGCAGCGGTAACAACATCGCTCTGCCACCTGGGCGCGGGTTGCGGAAGCCGATGTAGATAATCTTGCCGTCCTCGGACGCGCACATGGACTCGATGTTCAAGCCTTGCTTCTTCGGCGCTAGGTTGCCAGTGTTGTCTTTTTTTCCGGCGACGCCGATGTAGGGGAGCAGGCTCGGCTCTTTCAGATGCAATAATCCTAACACTAATCCAGTGAACGGCTCACCCTCCGGTTTGAGGGTGAATTTCCCGCCCTCACTGGGCACCATTTTGGTTGCGAAAAACCGGTAGCGCATCGGCCGCCACTTGCCGTCCTTGTTACGCCCATGGGAGCTGATCCAGTAGAGTGTGTCGCCGATCTGCGTGCAGCCCTCGATGTCGGATTCGCGCTGCTTCTTCGCGCCCATCTGTAGGAACGCCTGCAGGTCGAGCTCGCCCACCGGGAGCTTTTTCCCCTCCTCGAGGCTGTAGGTACGCAGCGCGTTACTCTCGTCGTCGGCCATGACGAAGTGCCCGTCACCGAGATACGCGGCGGCCGAGGCATCGCACATCCCATGGAACAGCCGCACCTTCATCTCCGCATGCGCAGCTGTGGCCGCGCAGATCAGGGATAGCGCAAATATCGTGTATCGTCTGGACATCTTCAGGCAAATATCCGCCCGGACTCGGCTAGCGCAACCAGCGCTTTGCGGTATGGGCTGGGCATCGCCAGCTCAGCGATCTGGGACTCGTCGAACCACTCTTGCCCCTGCGGCGGCGTTGCCTGACCCGGTCGATCTGCATACACATGTAGCGTCACGCGGTAGCGGGTGATGCTGTATTTCATCTCGTGCAGCAATTCCGCCACCCCAAGCTTCGACTCGGGTAGTTCTGGTAATTTCCACAGCCCCTCGCGCCGCTTGCCGGACTCCTGCTCGAGCAGCACGCGGCCGCCCTTGACCACTAGGCGCACGTGCTCGTCGACCAGCGTTGTCTTCACCCGTGGTTTGCGCTTGGGTAGCTCGCTTGGTGTTTCTGTTAGGCAAAATGCCGCCACCGGGCAATCGCCACATTGTGGGTCAGTCACCGAACACAGTGTCTGCCCGAGCTCCATCAACCCGGAATTGTATTCGCGTGCGCCCTCCTGAGGGACGAGCTGCTCCGCCCATGCCCACAGCGCCTTCAGGCCTTTGGTCGAATCGATTTCTTCGTGAAAATCGAACAATCGCGCTAGCACTCGCGCGACGTTGCCATCGACGATCGCCGCCGAGTCGCCGAACGCGAAGCTCGCCACCGCGCCTGCCGTGTAAGGTCCAACCCCTGGCAGCGCGAGGATCGACTCAAGTTCGCGTGGGAATTCGCTGCTGTGTTTTGCGACGATGGCGATCGCCGCCTTTTGCAGATTGCGAGCGCGGCGGTAGTAACCGAGCCCCTCCCAGGCCTTCAAGACCTCCTCTTCGGACGCCTGCGCGAGCGCACCCGGCGTCGGGAATTTCTCCAGCCAGTTTTCGAAGTAGCGCCGCGACAGCACCGTCGCCACCTGTGTCTGCTGCAGCATTAGCTCGGAGACCAACACCGCGTACGGATCGTGCGTGCGGCGCCACGGGTAGTCCTTGCCGCCCTTGTCGAACCAGTCGACCAGCGCCTGAGCGAAGGCGTCCGGGCGGTCGAGAGGGGAAAATTTCTTCGCGCGCGCCACTTAGCGAATCCTAGGAAGAGTGCGAGATCGGCTACCCGCAGCTGTGTTCTCGACGTCTGTCAGTTCGATTCGAGCACTGGCCATCAGGCGACGGGATCGCGTCTGCGATCGCAGCCTAAAGGCTACGCTACTCATTGGTTTTGAATCGATGCAACCGTCCATGTTCTGGATCTCACTCAGGCTGCCTTCTTCTTTTTCCGCTCCTTCGACTTATCCTTCTTTTTGTCCTCCTTCGCCACGCCGAAGTACTGTTGCATCCGCTTCACGTATCCGCCGTGATCGAACTTGCAGACCCTTGCCGCTTCCGCGTATGGCGCGGTGCCGTCTCCGATCCAGTCGATGATGTTGAGCGTCTTCAGGCTCGCGTAGGAACTCTCTTTCAATAGCGAGTTCCAAACGTCCTGCGCTTCCTCTTTCATCCCGATGCGATACAGCACCCACGCAGCCATGATCCGCACGTGATGGGAATCGTCTTCCAGCGCCTTCTTGATCGCTGGCAAATTTAGGTCGTTGCCCGCTTGGTTGTTGAAGATACCGACCATCGCCCAGTAGCGAACGCCTGCGTCCGCGCTCTCGAGATCCTTATAGAATGCGGCGGGGTTGTTTTCTTTTAGCGCCTTCCCTGCTGCGGACTGCAGGGCTTTGAGGTCGTAGAGTTTCGGGTCGCGCACCAGGTCGTAGATCATTTTGCCGGCATCGGCGGCGCGCTTCACCAGCTCGCTCTCGGGGAGCAGGCCGGAGTCGAAATGATCGAGTTGCCACTGGTCTAGCGCCTTGCTCAAGCGCTCGATGTCCTTGGTGTATTTCGGCTCGTCGATGAGGTTGTTGACATTGTCGGGGTCGACCGAGGTGTCGTAGAGTTCCTCCATCGGCTTGGTGCCGAAGAAGCGCCCGGTGACGGCGGTGGTCTTGCCGGCCTTGTAGTGCGCCTCCCAAGCCTGGGTCGACTTCATCGTCCACAGGTAGTTAAGGTGCTGACCCCACGGCGCGTATGGCATGTAGTTGCGGATGTAGAGCAACTTGCCGTCGGTGTCGCGCAGTGCCCTAACATTGTCACAGCGTTCGTCCATGCGACCGCGGAAGCTGACGTGATACTGGCGCTCCTCCTTCGTCTTGCCGAGGAACACTTTGCCCTGCAGGTAGCCCGGCGTCTCTGCGCCGCACAGCTCGAGCCAGGTCTTGGTCATGTCGATGAAGCTCACTAGGTGATCGATCTTCGCCCCGGGTTGCGCCGGCCGCAGGTGTTTGAATTTCTCTGGGATGCGCACGATCAACGGGCAGTGGGTGCCGCTGTTGTAGAGGAAGCGCTTGCTGCGCGCGATCACACCGCCGTGATCCGAGTTGTAGACGACGATGGTATTTTCCGCGAGCCCCGCCGCCTCCAAATCCGCTAGTGCCTTGCCGATATCGGCGTCCATCTTCTTCACTTGGTCGTGGTAGTGGGCGTAGTTCTTGCGGATCTCCGGGATGTCCGGGTGGTATTTGGCGAGCCTCACCTCGTCGGGGCTGTGCTCGGTATTCTCGATGTCGCCAAAAGCCTTCGACTCGTGCGATTTGGTGCTGTTGATCACCATGAAGAACGGCTCCTTCTGTTTGAGCGTGCCCCAATCTACCTTCATCGTGTCCCAGGGATCACTGTCTTGCCGACCGCCGATATTGTAGTCGGTCTTGCGCGCATTGCCGACGTAGTAGCCGGCTTTCTTGAGCAGGTCGGGGTAGTATTTAATACGATCGTGCGGGATGTCATAGCGGCTGCGCATCTGGTGCGTGCCCATCGAAATGGCGTGCACGCCGGTGATCCAGGTGCTGCGCGATGGCGCACAGACCGGCGCGTTGGCGTAGCAGTGCATGTACTGGAACCCCTCGGTGGCGAACTTGTCGATGTTCGGCGTCTCGGCGTGGATGTTGCCGTAGCAGCCGATCCAATTGACGTTGTTGTCCTCGGACGTCAGCCACAGGATGTTCGGCTTGTCCTGCTCGGCGTAGGCAGCGGTGCCGAGGAGGAAAATCAGGAGCAGTGAACAAATGCAGCGCGGGGATACTTTCATGATGGGAGATACTGGGACCTATCTCGGTAAAAGCCAAGAGGTGCTTCGTTTACAAAAGTAAGCGTCGATTGTAACTGACGCCGTCCGCAAACGCCTGCATCCTAAGATCATGGGATGGATGAGAACGATATTATTAGGCGACATCGGCAACCGACTGGACATTGCTGATACCGAAGACAGCATCAGGGCACTGCGTGCCAAACAGCGGCGCGAATCGGTGAAGATCCAGCGCAAGAACATCGAGATCGGTGAGCTGAAGGACGAGGTCGCCGAGTTGAAACTGGCCACCCAGGCGTTGACGAGATTCCTCATCAGCAAGGGAGACATCGACCGCGAAGCGTTCGAGGCATTCATCGAGGCGGTGGATGCAGAAGATGGTGTCATCGACGGCAAGATCACCGAGGCGCCGTCAGATTCCGCCCAGAGACGCAGCGCGAGCAAGCCACTGAAACCGAAGATTCCCGACGGCACTTTCCGGACGCCAGACGCTCTGGGTGGCTACTCGATCGACGAGTAGCACCAGTGCAACCTGCCCGCCATTGGGGTGGGTCACCGCGATATTTCCATTTTCCTCCGTCGTCGCATTGCACGACTGTGTGGAAACGCCTCCGCAGCTCTGCGTTCCGGCAATTTGTACACTCCCATCTTCCCCATGAACAACTGGTTAGCCATCCGAATCTCAACAGCCGCCCTAGCTATCGCCGTTTTCCTGAGCGCAACTCTATTTGCTCAAGGAATCCCGATTATTAACGAGTTCATGGCTGACAATGGTGGTGCGCTAAGCCTGGCGGATGGCAGCACCCCTGACTGGATCGAAATCCGCAACCCCGACCGTACCGAGCTCGACCTGGCAGGCTGGCACCTGACGGATGACGATCAAGATCTCAACAAGTGGACATTTCCTGCAGGTGCCACAATCGCGCCCGGTGCCTACCTGCTCGTCTACGCTTCCGGCGAGGATGCCACTGGAGCGGGTGGGGAATACCACACCAATTTCAAGCTCGGCGACCAGGGCGAGTATCTAGCACTCGTCCAGCCGAACGGGAATGTGCAGCAGGAGTTGGCTCCAGCCTACCCGCAACAGTACGCCGACATCTCCTACGGCCTCACCCCTAGCCAACAGAGCAACGGCTATTTCCAAACTCCAACCCCAGGCGAGGCGAACAACGACTTCGTCCTGGGCTTCGTCAAAGACACCACCTTTAGTCACAAGCGCGGATTCTACGACGAGGTGTTCCAGCTTGAGGTCACCACCGCCACCCCGGGCGCGACCATCCGCTACACGACGGATGGCTCGACGCCAGGACTGACCAGCCCGCAGGTCGCAGCACCCGACCCGGAGAGCCCGCCCGTGCTGTCGCTCAGTATCGACCAGACTACCATCGTGCGCGCTTACGCCGAGAAGCCGGGCTTCGAGAACACCAACATCGACACCCAGACCTACCTGTTCCTCGACGGCGTCATCGCCGCGCCGAAAATGTCGACGGCGATCACCGGACACGCAGTCTGGGGACCGCAGATGCGCGACGCCCTGCTCGAAATCCCCAGCATCTCGCTGGTGACTCAGGAGGACGTGCCGACCATGCCTATCATGAGCCCGCCTGAAATCGGGGTGTCGATCGAGATGATCTTCCCCGACGGTAGCAACGGTTTCCAGCTCGACGCCGCGATCGAGCGCTTCGGCGGCCAATTCACCCTCTTCCCGAAAAACGCGCTGCGCGTCAGTTTCAAGGCCGCCTATGGGCCCAAGAAGCTCAAGTTCGACCTGTTCAGCGACACCCCGTATGGCGGCGACACCGCGGTCGATGAATTTGATCAGATCCTGCTGCGTAACGGCAGCCACGACTCGATGTTCTCGTACCACTACAGCCACTCGCGCGGCACCTACATCCGCAACCGCTACTTCTTCGACCGGCAGATCGAGGCGGGGCACCTGTCGATGCGCGGCAAGTTCGTACACGTCTATCTGAACGGCGACTACTACGGACAATTCCACCTCATGGAGCGTCCCAACGCTGACTTCATGGCGACCCACCTCGGTGGCGACGAGGATGACTACGACATCATGAAAGGACGCAGCGGCATCTTCGTCTCGCAGGGGAATGGCGACGCCTGGAACTACCTCAACGCCAACCTCGGAGACTACGACATCGTCCAGGACTACATGGACCTCGACAGCTACATCGACTACATGCTGCTGAATTTCTACGGCGGTAACGAGCACGATTGGTATCCACAGCACAACTGGGTTGCCGGCCGCAAACGCGAGCCCGGCGGCCAGTTCAAGTTCTTCATGTGGGACAACGATTTCCTCAATCGGCGCGGCGGCAACACCTCCACTGGGTCCACCGCCAACACCACCGACAACGGCGGACCGGGGAACATGCTCAGCGCCCTAGCGCGACACGACGATTTCAAGATGCGGCTCGCCGACCGGACGCAGAAGCACTTCTTCAATGGTGGCATGTTGTCAAAGGAGCGGGTGAAAGCAGACTTCACCGAACTGGCCGAACGCATCTCGCGCACCATCATCCCGGAGAGCGCGCGCTGGGCGGCAGAGGCGCAGGCTTTCGACTCCCGCAATGGTTTCTACACCCCAGATTCCTTCCAGCGCTATGTCGATTGGATTGTCGACATCAACGCTGAGACCCGCTCTGACGTGGTGATTTCCCAGATGCGCAGCGCCGGGCTCTTCCCGGAGCTCTCAGTCCCGGCCTTCAACCAGCGCGGCGGCGAGGTGCCGACAGGTTTTGGTCTGGTGCTGAGCAACGACCGCGGAAGAATCTACTACACCACCGACGGCAGCGACCCGCGCCTGCCCGGTGGCGACATCAACCCGGACGCGATCGAATTCCCCGGCACCATCGCCGACTTTACCGGGTTTTCTGCCGGTGTGGATTGGAAATTCTACGACGATGGTGATCTCGGCACGGCCTGGCGGGCGATCGACTTCGACGACTCGAGCTGGGACGAGGGACTAGCTCCGCTCGGGTTTGGCAACATCAACGGCACCACCATCGCCACCCAGGCGAGACCTTCCTCCACACACCTCACGTTCTACTGCCGCAGAAACTTTGAAATTTCCGGCTTATCTGCGATCACCAGCGCCTCGCTGCAGGTTCAGTCAGACGGCGGTGCGGTGGTCTACATCAACGGCATCGAGGCCGCCCGCGACAACATGCCCGACGGCCCGATTAGTTTCTTGACCGGCTCGACTGGCGACGGCAACGAGGGCGATTTCGACAGCCTCAGCTTCGACCATACCCTGCTGGTCGAAGGCACCAACACCATTGCGGTCGAGGTACACAACAGTAGTCCAGGCAGCGGAGACATGGTGATCGATCTCGGTTTCGGCGGCACCCGGCTCAATGAGACCACACCGATTGCGATCAACACGACCACGACCGTGCGCGCCCGTAATTTCGACGGCGGCGAGTGGAGCCCACTAAACGAGGCCACCTTCCTCACCGGTATCCCCGCCGCCTCGAGTAACCTGGTCATCTCCGAGATCCACTACAACCCGAGCGACGCCCAGGGCGAGCTAGCCGAGTACGTCGAGCTGATGAACATCTCCGATCAGATCGTCGACCTATCAGGGGTTGCGTTCAGCGCGGGCATTGCCTTCGCTTTCGAAAGCAGCGCCACCATCGCACCGCGCCAGCGCGCTATCCTAGTCGCCGATCCGATCGCCTTCGAAGCTGCCTATGGCGCCAGCGCAACGATCCTCGGCACTTACACTTCACGACTCGCCAACGGTGGGGAGCGCCTGACGCTGAACACCGCCGACGCCTCTTCCATCCAGAGCGTCCGCTACAACGATCGTTCACCATGGCCGAGCGAAGCCGACGGCACCGGCTACAGCCTCGTCCTCATTTCGCCAGAATCCGCCCCAGATCACGAGTTGCCACAAAACTGGCGCGCAAGTGTCGACGCCGGTGGCAATCCGGGCACCAGTGATGCCATTCCCTTCGCCGGAAACCCCGACACCGACTTGCTCGAGTACGCACTCGGTGACTCGAAAGCAGTGCGCGTAAACGTCGTCAACGGACAACCAGTGTTCGAGGTCCCGCGCGTCCTCGGTGCCGATGATGCCACCATCACCGTCGAGCTCTCCAGTGACCTGAGCAGCTGGAGTGCTGCGAGCGCTGTTCTCCTCGACCAGTCAGAGCGCAGCGGCAACACCAGCATCATGCGTTGGGCGCTTGCCACCGAAGCAGACGTCCGCCAGTACGCCAGGGTGATCGTCTCCATCAGCGAATAAGTTTCTTCCATTTTCTAACCACCTCTAAATGACCAAACCATTCATCACCCTCACTGCTCTGCTCATCACCGCAGCCCAGCTGATCGCTGCGCCCAGCGGTAAGATGTCGAAACCCGACTTCACCAAAGGCGACCCAATCCCTGATGGCGCGGATCACCAGTGGAACCTCGGCGCCACCGGCGCGCGCGGTTGGATGTTCACCGACAAGATGGTCACCAGTGACGCTCGCCAGATCCGCATCACCAAGATCGAGGAGGGATCTCCTGCCGAAGGCATCCTCAAGGTCGACGACGTCATCCTCGGTGTTGGCGGCAAACCGTTCGCCTACGATCCACGCACCGAGTTCGGCAAAGCGTTGACCCTAGCAGAATCAAAAACTGGCAAGCTCGACCTGCTCTGCTGGCGTGGTGGAAAGACCGCGACCGTCAGCCTGCAACTCCCAGTGCTAGGCACCTATAGCGCCACTGCGCCCTACGATTGCGAGAAGTCAAAACGCATCCTCGATCAGGGTTGCGCTACCCTCGCTAAGCGCACCGCCGAGCCTCGCTACGATCGCACCCAGGCGATCACCCGCTCGCTCAACGCTCTTGCTCTGCTCGCCAGCGGTAATCCCGACTACTCGCCCATCGTCAAAAAGGAAGCTAGGTGGGCGGCTGATTTCTCTAGCGGGGGCTACAAGACCTGGTACTACGGCCCCGTCATCATGTTCCTCTCCGAATATGTGCTCGCCACTGGCGACCAATCTGTCATGCCCGGGCTGCGGCGCCTGGCTCTCGAGTCCGCAAATGGCCAGAGCAAAGTTGGCTCGTGGGGGCATAAATTCGTTGGCCAAGACGGTCGCCTCTCCGGCTACGGTATGATGAACGCCCCAGGCATCCCATTGACCGTCGGGCTCGTCATGGCCCGCGCCGCCGGCGTCAAGGACGAAGTAGTCACCACCGCCATCGAACGCAGCGCACGCCTGGTACGATTCTACACCGGTAAGGGTGCTATCCCCTACGGTGACCACGCCCCGTGGATCCAGACTCACGAAGACAACGGCAAGTGCGGCATGGCCGCTGTGCTTTTCAACCTGCTCGACGAGACCGAGGTAGCGGAATTCTTCTCGCGCATGAGCACCGCCTCGCACGGCTCCGAGCGCGACACCGGCCACACCGGCAATTTCTTCAACCTGACTTGGGCGATGCTCGGCATCAACCCATCCGGACCGCAGGCCACCGGCGCGTGGATGAAAGAATTTGGCGGCTGGTACTTCGACCTCGCCCGCCAGCACGACGGCAGCTTCTCACACCAGGGACCGCCGCAGATGCGCCGCGATAGCTACGAGGGATGGGATTGCAGCGGCGCCTACCTGCTCGCTTACGCGATGCCACTGAAAAAGATCTACCTCACCGGCAAACGCCCCGCCAAGATCCCGCAGATCGACGCCAAGGAGGCCGAACAACTCATCCGCGACGGCCGCGGCTGGACCAACAAAGATCGCAACAGTGCCTACGACAACCTCGACACCGACGACCTCCTCGCACGCCTCAGCAGCTGGTCGCCGGTCGTCCGCGACCGCGCCGCCACGGCGCTCGGTCGCCGCAAGGACAAGGTTCCAGTCGACGCCCTAGTGAAAATGTTAGAGTCCACCAAGACAGACGCACGCATCGGAGCCTGCGAGGGGCTCGCCCAGCTGCGTGGCAAGTCCGCGCCTGCCGTGCCAGCGCTGCGCAAGGCGCTCAAGTCCGACCATCTCTGGCTGCGCATCAAAGCCGCCGAAGCCGTCGCCGCCATCGGAAAACCCGCGATGTCTGTTGCCCCGGAACTCCTCCAGATGCTCACCGAGGTCGATATGAAGAACGACCCGCGCGGCATGCAGCAGCGCTACTTCTCCTTCGCCCTGTTCGACGGCGGCGGCATGCTCAGCCGCTCGCTCGACGGCGTCGACCGCGAAGTCCTCTTCAAAGCCGTGCGCGCCGGTTTGCAGAATGAAGACGGCCGCGCCCGCAGCAGCTTCGGCTCGGTCTACAACAACCTCAGCTACAAAGAGATCCAGCCGCTGCTACCCGACATCCACCGCGCCATCGCCGAGCCCTCCCCGAGCGGCATCATGTTCGCCGACGGCATCCGCACCGCCGGTCTGAGCCTTTTCGCCAAACACAACATCGACGAAGGCATCGAACTCTTGGCCGATTACACGAGGAACATGAAGAAGCACGCCAGCGAAAAACGCATCATTCCTGTGCTGAAGATGCTCAAACAATACGGTGCCCACGCTCAGCGTGTCATCCCGCATCTAGAGGAGACCGCCAAGTACTTCGAGACCAACGAAGAGGGCTTCCCGAAAAGACTCAGCCTAGGCAAAGCAAAACTCGTCCGCGAGACCATCGAGGAGATCAAAGCATCCATGGAGCGCCCGCAGCTGATCCGGATTTCAAGTTAGCACGAGTCCAGCGGAGCTCGTCCCTGACAGGAGCTGGAGTTCCAGTCTACAGCTTGGATTGCGGGAATCGTCAGCGTCCCTGCCAGATCCCGCTGCCACCAAGCACGCAGAATTTGGTGAAAGCAGGGGGTCTCGAACATCATCTAGTGATTGCCGCTCTTCTTCGCCGCCTCGAACAATCGTTCGGCATCCTCAAGCGAGCCAAACACCGCGGACATGGCTGATGCAACATGCTTGCCGTGTTCCAAGGCCGCGATCGATCATCGGGACGCTCACCTGTGTGATCGAGCGATGCTAGAATGCCAGTGCGACCTCACCTGTCATCGAAATCTGAGCGGTGCCGTTGTAGGTGCCGAGATCGGACCAGCGCGTAAACGTCGCCGCATCCGTCGCCCCGGCGAGCGCGAGGCGGATCGACTGGTGCGGGATGTCGTAGCGGGGGTGGTTGTTGAGCGTCAACAGTCGTCGCGTCACCCAGACGCTAGCGATTATCCTGCGAGTTGCCGAAGGCGTCCTCATCGCCCAACACGAGGCGCAACACGCGATCGCCAAGCTTCGCATCCGTGTTGGCTGTCTGATTGATCGTGAGCAACGGTTCGTTGCGGAGCCTGAGACAGCCAGTCTCGGCAGTCGCCGCAGCGCTTTCAAGATCCGCGGAGAGCACGGTTTCGCCAGATAATTGGAGAGGCGGGAAAATGAGTGCGGCTGCTAGGGCGAACACGCACCGTTTCATGTGAATCAGCCAGGCGGAGTTGCGGGATCTCAGCCAATTTTTTCTTCCGGTGGAGTCGGTCACCGCTGGTTCGAGCGCCTATATCAGGTGCTTTATTCTACTTTGCCTGATTGCGGATAAATGCCTTAATCGCCAGCTTTTCATCCATCGCGCCTATTGCGCGCTGCGAATCTAGGTGGTCAGCTGTAGCGGCGTGACAATTTTCTTACACCCCTTGTCTTGTGCCGACTGGCGGACAGGGGCAAGGTTTGCCATGAAGAGGTTCTCTACTCCACGTGTCGTCTTTATCGGAATCTTCCTCCTAGGAGCCTGCCGGACTTACCTGATCCGGCAAAAATCGTTTTAGAATTCGCCCAAATCCACCCTCCGCTTTGGCGAATATTCCAATATACTCCTGCATCGGACGGCGGATTATGACTGAATTCTAAAACGTTTTGCTCGAAATCATCTAAGTCCGACAGGCTCCTAGGGTTCTCGTCTTCATTGGCTGTCGCCGACGGCAAGCTCTTCCCTGGCCTGCTCGTCACCGAATTCCCCCGCCACGAAAACCAGACCAGTGAGGATCAGGCGCAACTCCCGCTCGAAGCATTTGGTAAACCGATCGGCGAGGTCTCGGTGAGCTCTGGCCTGGCACCCTGGCACCACGCCAGCAATCGCAACGCCGTCGCCCACGGCTTCTTGGAGATACCAGCCGACGGCGAGTACGGATTCACCACGGACAGTTTCTACGATCGCAACCTGCTGATGATCGACGGCGAAATGGTCTGTGACTTCGCGGATGGTGGCGACAGGATAGCGACACTTGCATTGAAGAGTGGCCTAGTCGAAATCACTAGCGCGGGCTTCATCGGCGGACGGGGTGAAGGCCAGGGGATCGAGGTTCGCTGGCGCCCGCCGGGGCAGCGTGAATTGAGCGCGATCCCCGAAGACATGCTAAAGCACGCCCACCCGCACCGTGCGTGGCGAGTTCCCGCAAACACGAAGTCGCGCTCACCCATTCCTGAGCAGTCGCTGTTCGCTAAGTATCTCGTGCTCGTGGCAAAGGATTTTGTCATCGATGTCTACCACAATGGTGAACGCGTCCCGGATGACCGCCGTGGCATGTTACTCGACCGCTTCGGTTCAAGCGCCGAGCGGGTCAACGTCGAGGTGACCAAGGGCGACTGGCTAGTTTTCCAAGTCGCCCACAACCGCCTGCGCCATCGTGGCAGCAAATTTTTCGGGTGCGCTGGGATGCTCGACAAGAACGAGTTCGGCTTCGTCTCGGAATTGAACTCGGAGTGCTGGTCGGTGTGTGACGACCCGGCGCTAGCAGCGCAGTTCATCGCGCAACGCCAGTCGGGTCACGAGTCAGGTTCCTCCAAGATCGAGCGTGTATGGGAAGAGGGTATGGGGTTCATGCGCAAGTATGCAGGGGCTGATTTCAAGGGCGACCCGCTATGGGGTAAGGCACCATCTACGTGGATTAAATTCAGCGCCGGGGTGGCACCGCCGCCGCTTGTGCTCTCCGAACCGGAGCCCGCAGCCAAACCAGAACCAACAGCGCCGGTGCAAGCCAATCTAGCCCTGCTCGAGACGCGGCGCTGGCCGGTGCAAATCATCTCCGCCACCTATGGAACCGGCGGCAAGAACGCCGATGTCACCGAACGCGTGAAACAGTTTGTCGAGGTCGAACGCAACGCGAACGACAGCATCAAGACCAGGTAAGTGAACCGACGATCCTTTTCCCACGAACTCCACCGCAGCCCGTGCGTGACCAATTTCCACGCCCCGACAAGCCGGAGCACGATGGCGATCAGTCG
>JBLHKE010000041.1:0-19944 GCA_047619485.1 Verrucomicrobiales bacterium
CCAACCAGGAGCGGTCGCCGCCTCTGGCTTCTTCCTCCGCTACGTCAAAGCATTCACCGGTCGCCAAGCCACCGACTCCGAACGAATGCCCGATGCCCCAACCGCCTACGCGATCTTCATCGCCGACGAATCCTACTCGGATCCCAAGACCTTTTCCCGCCCCGGCGATACCACCATCTTCCAGACCGACAAGGTCACCGTCTACCGGCGAGCACGGTAATCTGGAGCTCCGGTCTACAGCAATAACCACAAAAAACCCGCCCTGCTCTCACAGGACGGGTTCTTAAATAGTCATTCGCGAAAAGCGAATGGCAGGAGACTAGGAGATCTCCTGCGCGTGGAAGCACTGCCAATCGTCGAGATTGTTCAGGTTCACGGCGTCGAGGATCGAGCCGTCGTCTTCGATGTTGCTGGCGGCGAGGATCTCTTTGCGAGTCTCATCGGCGTGGTTGTAGCCGACGATGCTGTCGTTGAGTTTCTTGACGGCGTCCTTGTCGAGCGAGCCGCCCTTCTGCTCGAGCACCCATGCTTCGAGTTGTGGGTAGGTCGGCTTGGACTTCATGAACTCTTCGAAGGCACCTTTCTCGAGGCCGACACCGTCGAGAACCATCTGGTCGTAACCAGCACCGATCGCTGGGTAGTCGCTGTTGAGTTTGCCGACGACGTCGAGGGAGACTTTCTGCCAGAGGCGTGGCAGGTGGAGAACGCCGATTGGGCCGGCGATGCCGGAGCTGATAAGTGGGATAGTATTGCTCATGATGTAATTCTTTCTTGGTAGTTTTTATACAATCACCGACTCACCTGTGAACCGGTGTACCCTTCTATAACAGACCTAGAGGCTGGAGCAATGGCTAAATTGTCGCCTCTTTGCCCCGCATCCATTTCGGCAGCACTTTTCCCGCAATCACCAGTGAAATCTCCCCTTTCACCGTCCGCTCGCGGTAGTGATCGAGTACCTCGACCACCGTCCCACGCCTAAACTCTTCGAATTTTTTCGTCAATTCCCGCGCCACGCACACCAGCCGATCCGGCTCGATCTCATGCAACATCTCAAGCGTGCCCATAATCCGGTGTGGCGACTCAAAGTAGATCGACGACCAGTCGGTAGCGAGAGACGCCTCAAGTTCTCTGCGGCGCTGTCCTTTTTTGGTCGGCAAGAAGCCTCCGAAGAAAAAGCGATCACTCGGAAGACCAGATCCAACCAGCGCAGCCAATACCGCACTCGGCCCCGGAATGACTTCGTAGCGGATACCAGCTTCCCGACAGCGGTGTAGAAATCGAGCACCAGGATCAGAGACCAGCGGCATCCCCGCGTCGGAAATCACACCTACCGACTCACCCGCAAGCAAGTTCTCGATTAGCTGTGCTCCGCGCGATGCCTCGTTGTGCTGGTGCAAGCTAACTTTGCGAGCCTCAATGTCATGCGCGTGCAGCAGTCGACCGGAGTGGCGCGTGTCCTCACAGGCGACGATGTCGACAGCCCTGAGGCATTCGATCGCTCGCTGCGAGATATCTCCCAAGTTTCCAATCGGTGTACCGATCAAGTAGAGAACACCCGTGGCAGCAGTGGCAGAAAGATCCGAACTCATTTCCGTTCGTCCTTCAGCGTGATCTTGGGACACGCGGAATTAGAAACCTTCCGTAAGGCGGCTCGTCAGCGTGATCGCCAATTTCTCTGCTGCGTTCTCGATCGCCTGGCGCTCAGTGAGCTGCAAGTTGGGATCGAGGAAGATGTTGGTTCGACCGGAAACGGAGCCGCTTCCAATTTCGCTGCCGGTTCCCAAATCTTCGACCGTGTATTCGACCACGAGCGTCACTTCAAACTCCCGTGTCTTCAGCACATCCGTCCGGGCGCCACGGAGCGCTCGCTTCTGAATGTTAGTGATGGTTGCCTTCAGGATTGCATCGGCCTTGTCAATCGTCGAAATCTCGTAGGTCCCGTCGGTCTGCATTTGCCCGATGACTGCATTCGAAACCAAGACGGCAATCTTCGGCTCCTGAGTGTCGTTTTTAAAGGTCGGAATCGTTATCGAGCGAATGTCGGCAAAGGCACTAGGCTTCACAGATCCAAGTCTGTAACCGGCGCATCCGACCATTCCAGCGAGGGTTGCGGTCAGGGCTAAGAGTAATACCAAACGTCTAAAAAGCTTCATAATAGCGGACAATATCTGCAACTTAGAAAAGCAGGAACCACCGCCGTTTGCAAGCGAAGAACGTCACCTCTCGGAAAAAGCCGAATTCCGGCTGAATTACTCGTCCTCAGGAACCCCTGGGATCTTCAATTTCTCTACCACATCGTCTTTTTCTGTCGACGTCTTCTCCTCTGACCCCTCCACCAGCTCCTTAATTTTACCCACGACCGCCTCCTCATCGAGATCCGGAGGAATCACCAGATCCGACAGATCGTCCGGCAACTCGGTGGGTAAATTCTTGGTCGATATCCCATCCGGCAGTGCCTCGCTGATCTTTTTGAGTCCCTTCTCAAGATCCTTCTTGTCGAGCTTGCCGATATCGAAGGGCACCTCTTGCAACTTCGACGTATCAATCCGCATGTTGTTGGTCTTTTTGCCCAGCGCTAGGCTCGGTTTCGGCGGTCCGTAGTAGCCCTTGCGCTGGCTTAACTTCTGCCCACCGCTCGGCGCTGAGGCAATCTCGGTGACGCCTGAAGGTTTGGCCGTCGGCTCCGTGACGGCAACCGCGCTCGGCTTGCTGTCCACCGTGCTGTCCACCGTGCTGTCCACCGTGCTGTCCACCGTGCTGTCCACCGTGCTGTCCACCGTGCTGTCCACCGTGCTGGCAGCTGGGGCAGGCTTGGCCATCTCAGCCGCGGCGAGATCCGCTTCCTCGGCCTCGCGCTCGGCGCGCTTCTTGCGCCCGAACAGGCGACTTCCCAGACGTGGGCGTGGGATCGCGTTTTTGATTTTCTCAGCCGCACTACCAACAGCCGCAGCAGGACTGAAACCACTCGGTTCCTCAGCCGCACTCGTCGGCGCGCCCGAAATCTTTGCCTCGACGATCGCTAGACGCTCCTGCGCCTCAGCCGAAGCCGTTGTATTGGTGGACTTCGCGACCCGGCGGTAGTACAGCGCGGCGCTTTTGTAATTCTTCTGTTTCTCGTAGAAACGCCCGATATCGAAGGCCTTCTTCGCCTCGAGTTCATCGAACTGCACCACCCGACTGCGCGCCTCCTCGCGGCGCGCCGCATCGGTCTGATCGACGAGCATCACGTCATTGTAGGCGTCACGGGACTCGCCCACATTGGCGGCATTGCGGCTGCCAGCCTCAATCGCCATGCGGCCAATTTCGGCGATGCGGAACTGCGCGCGGCCTGCAAGTTTCGTTTCGGGGTAGTCTTTCACCACCTTCTTGTATTCCAGCACCGCCAGCTGGTATTTGTCACGATCTTCCTCTAGCACCTCACCCATCGAGAACTGTGCCTGCGGAGCGTATTCGGAGTAGGGAGCGTTCTTGATCACATTCCCATACATCTCGAGCACCTCGCTGCGCTGCACCTTGCGAGATAGGCCGATGAACTTCTCTTTGTATTCCCCTGTCTGGCTCGCCTTAGCGATCTCGAACTGGCTCGCGATCGCGGCGCTGAAAGCCGAACTCTGCTTGTGGTCATCCACGAAGGTCTGGAACGAATCGAATGCCTTCACGTAATCGCCTTGGCTCTTCTGGATCGCACCCACCTTGTATTGGGCGATCGCGGCCGAAGTCGTCACCGGCCACTTCCTGGCGATGCCCTTGTAGATATCAAGAGCCTTGTCGGATTTGCCAGCTGACTCATACTCCTGCGCACTCTGTAGCTTGATTTTTGCCAACTCATCCTGAGCGCGAATCTCGGACGACTCCGGAACTTTATCTAAATCTCCCTTGAAAATGTCGAGGAAGGCGAAGCTGCTGCCAGTCAATAAGAAGCTTAGCAGAGCGATTAACAGAGCCGAAGGTTTGATCATAAGTAGATGAAAATACGCCCTCGAACAGCCACCGTCAAGGTGAGCACTGAGGCCGTTGAGCCTAATATGATTGATTATTAGAACAAATAGCAATGAGTGAAGCTCACTATATTTTCTGTAAAAATTTTCCTTTGTTTTTCTCGATTTTTTGCTTGGCTTTATTATGTAATTTCATCCGTGCCGTTGGAGACTATTGAATCGAGCTTGCACTAAGGTCCAATCCCACCGTCCATCCCCCACCCCTGTCAGATCACACCATGAAACTCAAATTCTGCGGCGCAGCCGGCACCACCACAGGCTCGCAACACCTCCTCGAGGTCAACGGTCAAAAGATCCTGCTCGACTGTGGCCTTTACCAGGGTCGCCGCAAAGACGCCTACGAGCGTAACAAAAACTTCCTCTTCAATCCGAGCGAGGTCGACGCAGTGGTGCTCTCGCATGCCCACATCGACCACAGCGGCAATCTACCGAACCTCACCAAGCAAGGCTTCGACGGCAACATCTACAGCACCTTCGCCACACGCGACCTCTGCCAGATCATGCTCGCAGACTCCGCCCGCATCCAGACATCGGATGTGAAATACGTCAACCGCAAGCGCGAGAAAAAGGGCGAGGCACCGCTCGAGCCGATCTACAGCGAGATGGATGCCGAACTCTGCCTCAGGCAGTTCGTCAACGTCGGCTACGAACGCAAGATCCCGATCGCGAGAGGCGTCACGATGCACTTCATCGACGCCGGCCACATCCTCGGCTCCGCGCAGGTCGTGCTCGACATCGAAGACGAGAAGACCAATAAAAAGTCGCGCCTAGTATTCTCTGGTGACGTCGGCCGCGGCAAGAACAAGCTCCTCCGCGACCCGATCCCTGTCCAAGACGTAGATTACTTCATCATGGAGAGCACCTACGGCGGTCGCGAACACGAGGCCGACACTGACGCCAATGAAGAAATCGCTCGCATCCTTAACCGCGCGATCAAAAAGAACGGCAAGATCATCATCCCATCATTCGCCGTCGAGCGAACCCAGCAGCTCCTCTACGTGCTCAACGAGCTCCTCGATGCGGAACAGATCCCAGCGGTTCCGATCTATGTCGACTCGCCACTCGCCGTCAACGCGACCGAGATTTTCCGGCTCCACCCGGAGTGTTTCAACCAGGACGTCTACGACTTCCTCTTCGAGAAGCGCAACCCCTTCGGCTTCGAGAACCTCACCCTGATCCGCAGCGTCGAGAAGTCCAAACAGCTGACAAAATCGACCGAGGCCGCGATCATCATCTCAGCATCCGGCATGTGTGAGGCCGGGCGGATCCTCCATCACCTGAAGAACAACATCGAGAACAAAGACACCACGGTCCTGTTCGTTGGCTATTGCGCCGAGAACACCCTTGGGTCAAAGATTCGCAACGGTGATGAGGAAGTGAAGATCTTCGGTGAGAAATACACCGTCCGCGCCGAGATCGACGCCCTCGATTCTTTCTCCGGCCACGCCGACCACAGCGAACTCCTCGACTACTTCAATGCCACCGGCGGCAAGAAAGAGAAAGTATGGCTGGTCCACGGCGAGCAGAAACGCTCGGCGCTACTCCAGACCGCCCTGCGCGACCTCGACCACGGCGGCACCATTGATCTCGCCGAACTGGGTCAGACTGTAGAATTTTAGAAACGGGAACGTGGGCACCCTGCCCGCCCCCCCCGATTAGCAAAACCGATCCCAAGAAGCGGGGCTCATCCGCCCCCAACAAATCATGAAACAACGCCTCTTCGTCGACCACATTCGTATCTTTGCCCGCGCCGGAAAAGGCGGCGATGGCTCTGGGCATTTTCACCGCGAGAAATTCAATTCCAAGGGCGGCCCTGACGGTGGCGATGGCGGCAGGGGCGGCGATGTTATCTTCCTAGTCGAGGATAACACCGACAACCTCACCTCCTTCCTCTACAAGTCTCGACTCCTGGCCGAACACGGTGCGAACGGCGCCAGCCAGCAAAAGACCGGAAAATCAGGAAAACCATTCATCGCCAAAGTTCCGCCAGGCACGCGCATCTACCGCGCCGACGAAGCGATGACCGGCAAGCTGTCCCATCCCGATCGCGAGCTGGAACTCGTCGCTGACCTCACCGAGAAGGGCGAAAAATTTGTCCTCTGCGGGGGCGGCAAAGGTGGCCGCGGCAACGAACACTTCAAGGGACCACAAAACCAGGTGCCAGATGAGCACGAACCCGGTGAGCCAGGTGGCGAGGGATTCTACTACCTTGAGCTGCGCAAGATAGCCGATGCTGGTCTGGTCGGATTCCCCAATGCCGGCAAGTCCACGCTCCTAGGCACGCTATCCGCAGCCAAACCGAAGGTCGCCAACTACCCGTTCACCACGCTACAGCCGATGGTGGGAGTGTTAGAGTTTCCCGGCTTCAGCAGAGGCACCATCGCCGATATCCCAGGACTGATCGAAGGCGCCCACGCGAACGTTGGCCTCGGGCACGATTTCCTGCGCCACATCATGCGCTGCCGCATCCTGCTCTTCGTCGTCGATACGGCAGGCAGCGAGGAGCGCGAGCCGATCGAAGACCTCCAGAAACTGCGTAAAGAGATCAAGCTCTACGATGAGGAACTAGCCAAGCGCGATTGGATCATCATCGCTAACAAGGTCGATCTACCCGAGGCCGAGGAAAAATTGGAGTTCCTACGCGGGCGTTTCCCGAAGCAGGAGATCATCCCGATCTCCGCAGCTGAAGGCACCGGTATCGACGCGCTGAAGGCACGGTTGGCGGAACTCATCGGCCACAGCCCGGAGTAAAATCTATACTAGGAGGCTGTCGGACTTACCCGCTCCGGCAAGAATCATTTTAGAATTCGCCCAGATCCGCCCGCTGAATCGTCATTAAATCCATTTAAATCCTCCCCAGCAAACGGATCTGGATCGGAATTCTAAAACGTTTTGCTCGAATCCTCTAAGTCCGACAGGCTCCTAGCGCGCTTCATTTTTTTGTGAAAAATGAGATAGGATTGCGCTCCGGAACAAGGAGCTTGGGGCGTCTCGCCCCGGGCTCCTTGGATCCACCACTTGCGTGTAGCAATCACAGACGCTATCCGGTCGTTACCGGGAGTTCCCGATCCAGTGCCCGCGCGCGCAATGGCCACCCATACTACTCGCCAGCTGGCTCCTCGGCACTTTTAACTGGTTTTTCCGTCTCCTCCTCGACTTTCTGATCCTTCACGGGGTCGGCCTTCTCATCTTCAGCTGGCTCGGCTTTCTCCTCCTCAACTTCGGCGTCAGTGTCTTTCGCATTCTTCAATTCCTCCTGCTTCTCGATCGCCTGTGGAACCAGCTTGCGGAGATACTTCGCGGGGAGGATTACGGCTACGGGTGGCTGCTTGTTGCTGGCCGATTTCCGCATCGTGACGAGACCGATGAAGGCGCCATCCTCAGCAAACGCTGGCGCACCGTGCGACATGCCTTTGACCGCATACAGAAGGCGTGGGCGCTTCACCACGGAAGTCACATAACCTGTTCCGATCGCCGGAGCAAAACGCAGGGTCGCCGACTGCCGAGATAAACTGATCACATCGTCCAGCAGCTGCACCTCCGGGTCGGCGGTGATACCGATCGGCTTCACCTCCCAGGCAGCCGAGTTCTCAGCCTTCGGGTCGATCGCCAGGAAGGCGAGGTCGAGATCTTCGTCGTGCAGGATGAGCTTGGCATCATACTCTTCGCCTGAACCGTTGACGAACTTGATCTCCGCGAGCTTCGTCTTGATCTCCACACCAGGGGGCATCGCCCCGCCCTGGGCCTGCGCCGCGACGTCTGGCATGATCGAGCGGTAAGCAGTCACCACCATGCCATCACCGATCACCAACCCGTTGCCCCAGATCGGCGACTCCTGGTTGCCTGCCGGCTGACCGTTCCTGGTCACATCGATCTTCAGCAAGCCCTTGATCCCGACCAGAGCAGCGTTGGATTCATCATGCAGTTTGCGGGCGGCCTCTTTGAGGTCGGCCTGCACCGGGCTGACGGTTGCGAAGGAAAGTGCCAGCACGCTGGCTCCGGTTGCGAGTAAGATCGATTTCGGTTTCATAGAATATTTTTGGTAAATGTTAGTAAATTAGTTCCAGATCGGTTGAATTTCGACGAAGCGCGTCAGCTTGCCACGCTTCACGAATAGCACGATGTAGTCGTCCTTGCGGCCCTCGATCGCCTTCAGATCTTTTTCCATCGCATCCACCGAGTGCACCTCCGCACCGTTGAGCGCTAAAATCACATCACCGCCGGCCAGACCCGCCAGGGAAGCCCAGCCCGCCCGCGCCACGCTAACGACAAAGATCCCCTTGCCGATTTCTGCCTCGTCGGCATTCGCACTCGACAACTCGCGCAGCGTGAACTCCAAGGTGTCATTCGTCACCGTGTCAAATTCGCTCGCCAGCGTCGGCGCGCTCTGGAGTTCGACCACCATCTTGCTAGTCTCGCCCGCCCGCACCAGATCAAACTCGGTCTCGTCGCCGACAGAATACTCGCGCACCATGCTCTCGAACACGCGTGAATCCTGCTCGCGCGCCGACTGGATCACAGCTCCATCCATCTTCAAGAGCACGTCCCCTTTCTGGAACCCTGCCTCCTCCGCTTTCGTGCCAGGGATCACCTGCGTGATCCGCACCCCCTTCTTCGTGCCTAGCTTAAGCGCTTTCGCCAGGTCACGCGTCAGCACCTGAGTCTTCACGCCGATCCAGGCGCGATCAGCCGCCGAAGAATTCGAATCGTTCGGTTTGCGACCGATCGTCACCACTGTCGCAAACTGCTCGCCGCTGCGCTCATACTCCACCAGCGCATCGAAAGTCTCCGTCCCATCCGGCAACAACTTCTCGGTCATCTCGACCAGATCTGCGATCGCCTTCACCGGGTTCCCTTCGACCGATACAATGATGTCACGCGGCTGTAGCGCCGGTTTAGCGCTCGCGGCGGCGCCGGCCTGACCGATGCTCGAGACCCAGACGCCGTCCGTCGTCTCGCGCTTCATCGAAATCGCGCTACGCGTCGTGATGTCGCGAGCCGTGATCCCCCAGGCTTTTAATTCATGATCTCCACCCTGTGCTTTGGAACGCTCCACCGTGACCAACTTGAGATTTTCGACCTTCCCATCGCGCGACACCTTGACCTCGACCTGCTTCTCAACCGGGGTGCCTAGCACCACCTTGTTGTAGAGAGGCAGGTGCTCCGGTGCCGTCGCGCTCACCTCGACGCCGTCGAAGCTAGTGATAATATCCCCAGCCTGGAGGCCAGCCTTCTCGCCGGGCGACCCCTCGACGACTGATCCGACGAGAATACCACCCACTCCGCCATGCTGCGAACGCAGCAGCGGTTGCGGCACGATCCCCGTCCACGAGCGGCGCACGCGCTTGTTCTTGATCAATTCATCAGTCACATAGGCAGCGATGTCGGCCGGGATCGCCCCGCCCAACGAACCGAGCCCAATCTCGTTCACACCGATGATCTCGCCGTTCAGATTGACCAGCGGACCTCCGCTGTTGCCGAAATAGATCACCGCGTCGTGTCCGATCCACCGCACGAGATCGCCGACCCGCTCCCCGTCCTGGCGTAAACCGCCGCCACCGCCCGGCATGATCATCTCCAAGTTCGCCACGACCCCAAGCGTCACTGACTGAGACACGCCAGCAGGGCTACCCATTGCCAGAACCGTGTCGCCGATTTCTAAAGTGGTGAAATCGCCAAACTTTGCGACTGGCAGCGGTTTCATCGAGTCCGGCACCTGATCCATGTTCAGCTGGATGATGCAAAGATCCGTCTGCGGGTCAGTTCCGATCACTTTCGCGTCGACCCTCGCCTTGTTCGACAATCGCACCCACACGCGCGTCGCATTGCCGGCGACGTGGTGGTTGGTCACCACGTAGCCATCCGGGTGGATGATGGTGCCGCTACCGGTCCCGGCGACCTTCTCCATGCGGCCACCACGCGGGCGCTCGCTGACGACGTGGATGCGCGCCAGGGATGGGTAGACCTTAGCGATCGCCGCATCGACGACCGTCTGATCGACATCTTCAACCACTGCCGGAACGGAGTCTTGGGCAACTATCGGCAAAGCCAACAGGGAAAAGAGAATAGTGGTCAGCGAGAACAGTTTTTTCATGGGTCAGTAGAAAGCGCGGTCACGCACAATGCGGCACCGTCATGGGGACTCGTCTAAAATGTTTGCCCACCGGCAAAAGTCGAGCCTCTAATCTTCCGAACGCCCTTCCCAGAATGCCCCCAACTGGCGCACGGTCGCGGCATCTGGCACTGGAAGTTCTCCGACCACCTGAACACCGAATTTGCCGCCCAGCTGATCCCGCCCGTCCTCACGCAGGCGTTTTGGCGCTTTCTTGTCTAGGTAGGCAGCATACTGGCTGAACTCGACCTCCTCACCCGGCATTAAATCACCGACCGCTGCCGCCTCCTCGACCGCTTCAGCGATCACCTCCAACTCCCGCTCCAATCGCTCGGCGACATCACGTTTCTCGACCAAACCGATCCCGCGCATCGACAAGACAATCACCAGGCCAAGTAGGATCAGAATCCACAGCACATCTAGCGTGACAAATCCAAAACTACGCCGTGTCCGCATACTCTTTTTCACCACGTAATCTTAGCGTATTCGTTGGGCACACGGAAATTCTCCGGAACTGGTCCACCCTCGATCTCGGCGATCGTCGCCTCTTTGTGATTCAGAATCCACTGCCACAGGTGCCACTTCATCCGCAGGTACATCTCGGGATGCTCGCGCTGGACATCCTTCTGGCAATGGGGATCCACGTTCACGTCGTAGAGTCGGTGGATCGGACCGTCTTCCCCAGGTGTGAACACCAACTTAAAGTCTTCGGTGCGCAAACAACGCTCCTTCGACAAGATAACCGGCTGGTTGAACTTCTCTTTGAGCACGATGTGGAAGTCGTTCGACTTGTCGACGAAGGTCATCTTGTCGAAAGTCGGGACATCGACTGACTCGAAACCGTCTGGCAAGGTCCGGCGGTAGAACGGGTAGGACGTCTCCCCGTAGAATGCCAAGCCTAAATCCGCATCATCTTCGTTTACATATGGCACGAGGCTCGTCCCCTCGAAGCGATGGTCGTCCCCCAGTCCGACGAGTTCCAATAGCGTCGGCGCCAAGTCGATGTTGCGGACAATCTGGTCGACCTGTTTCGCCCCCTGCCCTGGGATATGCACGATCGCAGGCACCCGGTTCCCCTGGTCGCCACCGTTGAAACTCACGCCGTGGCAGAGAGTCGTGCCCGGCTCGAAAAGATCCTCACCGTGATCCGAGGTCACGATGACGATCGTGTTCTCCAGCTGGCCGTTCTCTTTCAGCCGATTGAGGATCTCGCCAACGCAATCGTCGAACTGACTCACGCAACCGTCATACAGATCGATCACATGCTGGCGTTCTTTCCCGTCCAGTTTTGCATAGTCCTGATCCCAATCATTGCGCGTCGTGAACGCGTTGATGTCAAATTTCACTTGGAACTTGTTCGGCCCCTTGTAATCCGGATCCGACCACTGTTGGTAATACGGATACGGAGCATGGTAGGCGAAGTGGTTTGTCCCGCAGAACACCGTCATGAAGAACGGCGAGCCCTTGCGTTTTTGCTCGTCGAGCTTGGTGATCGCCTGCTCCGTGACCACCTCGGGGCGCAGGTAGTGGGCGAACGACTTCAATTTCGGAAACAGCCAGTAACCGAACTCGTTGTCGAAATACATCGGCACCACCGGATGACTGAGGTAGACAGCCTCACTCAGCCAGATGCGGAAACTGTCGAATGGAGCGACCTCGACCTGCTCGAAACCGAGTGGCACCTCATTAAAAATCGCCGCGCACCAGTCGCCCAGCACCATCGTGTCGTAGCCGTTGTCGCGCAGCACCTGTGCCAAGGCGGGCGAGTTGTGGTTCACCGCGGCTACCTCTTTCGCAGTTGGAAACATGTTACGCAACCCGTGCGTGTGCGGGTATTGCGAACTCATCAGCCCGGTCATCGACTCGAGCGTCGACCCGATCGGGGTCATGCACTGACGGAATGTCACCGACTGCCGCGCGAGGGAATCGATGTTTGGCGAGGTCTCGCGATGGTAACCGTTGAAGGAGAGATGATCCGAGCGCAAAGAGTCCGATGCGAGGATCAGAATGTTCATTTTCTGAGGAGCCCTCTCCGTGAGGGCGAGGATCACCTTCGGCACAGCAAACCCACCTGCCAACAAAATCAGCGCGGTCGAACTACCAGCGTAGACCGCACGGCGCAATGCGGTCTCGCGAGTTTTGATAAAGCTTACCGCTTTTGCCAAATAGAACCAGGAGATCGTGCCGACGAACACCAGCGGCACCAGCGTGAACACGACGAAGACGAAGACGTCGCGGATCTTCTCTGGCATCGATGGGACAATCTCGAGATGGTACTTCTCGAACCACTGGTTAATAAAGTACGGACGCAGCGCCATCATGCGTACGAAGAAGGCGCCAAACACGACGGCAAGGCCGACCATCGTCCGCCAGACAACCGCCTTGCGTGTCGCGACCTTGTTGCGCATCCAAAGGCTCACCACCGGATAGAGTAGGAATACGAACATGGCTGAGATGATCCCGTAGCCGAGCAGAATTTTGAGGTTGGTCATCACCACGTAACCGCCGTGATCCCGCATCGCCCCCTCTGCCAACTCGCTCTCCACGGCACCGACCTGCGTCACCAGAACGATGATCGATAGCAACCACAAGGCGACATGGAAAAACACCACAGTCAGCGTGATCCAGCCGAGAACACTAAACGTTTTCTCAGCAGCATCAGCCTGCGTCTCATCACTAAACTTCGCTCTATTCCAAAATCGCGGCATCGTCTATAACACTCTAGTTCCGAGATCAACGGTGTAGAGATTCGCAAAAAATTACGCCCTCGAACCATTGCGAGCAACCCCGGATCCATACCTAATTATCATAACCTATGAAATATCTAGCGCCGATTGCCTGCGCCATCGCAATGACTACAACCACCGCACGCCCAGCCTCCCTCACTGATGAGCAGGTCAGCAAGTTCGCCCGGCTAGCCTTGGAGGGCATCGAGCGCGAGTATCCGAACAAGCCGTCGAACGTGATGGTTGACAAAGCCGACGTCCGCTCGCCACGCCAGATGCACCCGGTTTTCTACGGATCCTTCGATTGGCATTCGTCGCTGCACGGTCACTGGATGTTGATCCGACTACTGAAGCAGTTCCCGGAGGCCCGCGTAGCCGGAGAGATCCGCGAACTCCTCAATCGCCAGCTCACGGCTGAGGGATTGCAAGCGGAAGCCAACTACTTCGATGAGAAATACAATGCCTCCTTCGAGCGCATGTATGGCTGGGCGTGGACCCTGCGACTCGCCACCGAACTCCACGGCTGGAAGGATGACGACGCCAAGAAGTGGGCCACAAATTTTGCCCCATTGGAGAAAAAGATCGTCTCATTGGCCACCGCCTACCTCCCAAAACTCGACTGGCCGATCCGCACCGGGGTGCATCCTGACAGCGCCTTCGCCCTGAGCCAATTCCTCGACTACGCCCGGGCGAAGGAGGATGCCGATTTCGAAAATCTGCTCGTCAAAACGGCGAAAAACTTCTACGCCACCGACCGCAACTACCCGGCTGCCTATGAACCTTCTGGCAATGATTTCTTCTCAGCCGGCCTCAACGAGGCCGACCTGATGCGGCGCGTTCTAACAAAACCAGAATTTCATGCATGGCTCGATGGTTTCTTCCCCGGGCTCGCCGATGGTAAGTGCGGGAACCTCCTGGAGCCGGTAATCGTCAGCGATGTCAACGACGGCCACCTCGTCCACCTCGCAGGACTCAACCTCAGTCGCGCGTGGACGATGCAGGGGATCCTCAGCACCCTCCCCGCCGACGACCCGAGGGCGAGAACCCTCGCGGGAGCGAGGGACATCCATAGAGAGGCCGGGCAGAAATACGTTTTCAGCGGCAGCTACGAGGGTGAGCACTGGCTAGCCAGCTTTGCGATCTACCTGCTGACAGGAGTAGGCACTTAGCCCCTACCCCGACGTCACATCATCCGCCGTCCACATCTCCCGGTCCGGTCCAGCAGAAATCACTTCCATCTCCGTCCCTGAAATCTGGTGAAAGAAGAATGCTGTCCCCCATCGATCGAGGAGCTCGCCCCTATCGCTGATCGCAGGATGCTCAGGCGAGAGAAACGCCGCCCGCTTGGTATTTCCACCAGCTAGCGAACGCACGATCTCATGATTGAGCCCGACCGGGTTCTGCTCGAACACGCGCCGGTAATGGTGCACTAACGTCCCAACAATCACGACATCTTCACCGGCACCTGTTTCAGGCGAATTTAATCGAGCGGCGCCTGCTGCAGTCGGCATCAGCGTCAGCGCAGTGTCTGGAGCACTCGCCACCGCAGGCTCGGCCTGTGGGAAACTTCGCGACTGATCCCTCTGTCCGCCACCGAGCTTGCGCTGGCGGACCGAATAGCTGATGCCGAGGATTGCCAGCGCCAACAGGATAGTAGCCCATTTTTTCATGACGATGATTCGAGCAGACAAGCGTGTCCGCCCTCCGGTTGATCCATCACGCCATGAAACCTAGGTCAGGGTTGGCAAAACGGCCTAAGTTCGGGAACACCTCCACGGGCAGGATCGCCGGATCAACCCCGAACCACTTCGCCAGCGTCGCAGAGTATTCGTCTACCGAGGTCGTCGGCAGCCACCGCCCGCGACCGTTGTTCAAATCGACGTCGCTCGGTCCATTGATCTGCAAGTCCGGCATCTGCCCGTAGATCTCGCGCCCATTGACCGCCCCACCACAGACCAGAGCATGACCACCCCAAGCGTGATCGGAACCGGTGTTCGCCCCGACCCCGTTCGGCGAATAGGTCCGGCTGAAATCGGATGCGGTGAAGGTCGTCACCTGATCCTCGATCCCCAGTTCGACGGTCGCGTCGTAGAAGGCCTTAACCGTCTCAGACATCTCGGCCATCAGCGCCGCATGCGAGGTCAACTGGGTCGCGTGGGTGTCGTAGCCTTTCACCTGAGCGAAGAAGATCTGCCTTTCCTGCCCGAGCTCGCTGCGCGCGGCAATCAGTCGCGCGATCATCTTCATCTGGTCGCCCGAAGCACTGTCGGGAAATTCGGTCGTCAACGGCGGCACACTCGACAAGGCCTCGGTCAGTAGCCGGTCGGTCAGGTAGGAATCGTACATCTTCGTCCCGAGTTCCTTCTGCATCAGGTGCGCCGGATCCAGGTTCATGATGTCGTGGAAGGCTTTCAAGCGCTTCCCTTGCAGGGTGTTTTTGTAAGTCACGCCATCGGCCTCCAGGGCATTTGCATAATTTGTGCCATAGCCGCTATAGCTCACGCTCCCGTTGGGCGTCACCTGGTATTGCACCGACGTGTCGCCAACCTGGTAGCTGTTCGTCCCCGACAGTGACACCGACATCGCAATTTTCTGGTTGGCATTCAACGTCTTCAATAACTCGTCTGCCATGCGCCCACCCCACCCCGTCTGGAACGGTTGATCGGCAACCGAACTCTGCCACTGCGTGGTCTGGTCGCTATGCGAATACAGCTGAGGCGGGACGAACAAGCCCTGCTGATATTGCGGTTTACTGATCGGGCCGACCATCGACCCGACATTGGCCACCACAGCGAGATTGCCGTCCGCAAACAGTTGCGCCAGATCACCAGCACTGGGGTGGAATGCGTAGTCGACACCGTCGTCGTAGCTGTCCGGCGTGATTGGGTGCACGAGGAGATTACCGTCCGCGTCTTCCAGATCGATTGCGATGTCCCCGCGGTCGCTCGCATATTGGTCATAGACCGGCTGCGGCCCCATCGGCAAAATCATGTTGGAGGAATCGTTGCCCCCTTGGAGATAGAGGCAGACGATCGCCTTATGCCCGCCGCCCGTGCCACCGTCCTGGGCCATCGCGCCACCGATCAATCGCAGGTGCGTCAAGGTGTTGACCATGCCGGTCACGCCGAGCGCCGCGCAGGCCCCCTGGCGGAAAAAATGCCGCCGTGTGAGGAAATCCGAGTCGTTGTCTGTTTTATTACTCATGGCGATGCTTGCTTAGCGTTGGATCAGGTAGTCGGGCGAGCCCAGCAACAGGTAGAGGGCTACATTGACCCGATTAGTGGTGTTCGTGTGGTTGTCGATGGTCTCTTCCAAAATCGTGCGCATCTCGTCCGACAGGCTGCGCGCCGTCAACACCTTGTCGAGGTAGTCGACGAAGGCGACCGTCCCATTTGCAGACAACACGTTCTCCAACGCCGCCTTGTCGAGCTTCACGTTATCGAGCTGCTCTGTCAGATCGGTCAGCAGCGGCGCCGCGTTCTGGCCGTTCGTGCCCTCGACGATGTTGCGGTTGTGATTGGTGGTGCGCACCACCGTGGTCTCGGTGGTGATCTGGAATTCGGGAACCACCAGACCGGCATCGGCCAGCTTCCCGGGATTCACGTAGTCCGGCACGAACCAGTTGAAGACACTCGGAGCGTTCTGCGCCGTCTGCCCGAGGTTGGCATCGGTATTGTAGAAGCGATAGCGCGTCGCATCTGGCGGGTAGACATTGTCGAGACCGAACGCCTCAAAATCGCTCACCAGCAGCTGCGATTTCCCGTCAAAAGCTCGCAATACCGCCACGTAGCGCACGATCGGTTCCTTCTGCTTGCCGTAGCCGACGTACTCGATCAAGTCCTGCGAGCGCGCCTCGAAGTCGAGGAGAATCGCCTTCACCACCGCCCCGAGATCACCGCGCACGCCGCTACCGTTGTCGTCAAACTTCTGCGCGACGCGGTAGACATAACCGCGGCTCGGGTTGCTGGTCACGAGGCGTTGGATCAGTCGCTTGGCAATGAATGGTCCGGTGTTCGGGTGATTGAAGAGCGCATCCATCGCCGCATCCATGTCATCCTCGCCACTCTGTCCCGGCAGGATCGGATCGCCCCAGACGAGCTCCTTTGCCCCTTCGTCATGATAGGTCTGGAACATCTTCATCGGGTTCAACCAAGCGGCCTGGTAGAGATTACCTCCACCGGAGTAGCCGAACTCCGTGTTCTCGCTGCCGTTGGCGTGCGTGCCGTATGACCAACCGGTAAACACCCGCGCCAGCTCGGTGATCAGGTAGTTGTCGTAGGTCTGCACCGGCAGCAGGTTCGCAGGATCCAGCTTCAAAGTCCCGTCCGGGTGCAACTCGAGCAGGCCGATGGTGAACAGCTGCATCACCTCGCGGGCATAGTTCTCGTCCGGCTGGGTGATGCCGTTCGCCTTCTCGTTTTGGATCATGCTCAGGTACCAACCCATGATCGGGTGCAGCGTGACATCTTCTAACAGATCCCTAAAATTACCAAACGCCCCATCCACTAGCACATCGTAGTAATCGGCCGCCCCCTGGTGGCGTTGGCGCACCCGGCTATTCTCCTCGGAGACGACGAGAATCTCGCTGAGCGCAAACGCGACCCGCTGCCGCAACTGATCCTGCCCCTCGGTCGCCATCACCCACCAACCACGGCGCCGGTTGTGATGGTCTGGGTCATAGGGTGGGCGCCCCTCGACGAAGTTGTTGTCGATCTCCCAGGCATCGGCAGCCAAGACATAGTCCAACAGCTTGGAGGCGGGTGTCGCCACCGGGTTCAGCTGTTCGTCGACCCACGCCTCGATTCCCTGCAACACAACGGAATCGATCAGTTCCTCGGTCGGACCAAAGGTCGCCTGCGTCAACAGCCGCGCCACATCACGCTCCAGCGCCTCGCCGCTGTATGGCGGGAGCGCCGGCGGATCCTCTGGCGGATCAAATTCAATCGATCCCTCTACCCGCGAGTATTCCCCGCGGATCTCTCCAGCCGGGAAATTGGACGAGTGCACGTTCACATACAGACCGCCGCCTTGCAGCGCATCGAGGATCGCCTGATCGCTCGTAAAGATCCCCTGCCCGGCCTCGGGAAACTCCCAGTAGTGGTTCATGATCTGTCCGAGTTCAGTGAAGCCCTCGACGACCGATCCCCCATCCACAGCGTGGATGTGCGCAGCAATCTGGTTCGACGTCAGACCAGAAAAACTCAACGAGACAAAACACGAGGCATGATCACCACTCAGCCGGATCGAAGAGAATCCAGATGCCGGCGTCGACACCGCCCCCTCTGGGCCGAGTTGGGCAACGAACAGCGTCTCGCGCTGGTCCTCGTAGTCTTGGATCTCCACAGTCGCGTCACTCTGCGCACCGATCTCGTAGTCATCCCCAGCCTGTAGTAGTAGCGTCAGGTCTTGCGGGACATCTAAGTGCGAATCAACCACCGGTACCACCTCGATCTCGACCTGCGTCTCACCAAAACCGAAAGTCACATACCCCGGCAGCGCGACGTAGTCCTCGCCAACAGTCGCCTTTCCCGAGGTGCCATAAAATACGGTGATCGCCTTGAGCGCCCCCGACCGTGTCACCCGCAGCACCCCAGGCACAGGATTGGTGCCTCCTTCTGCTTCCTCATAGGCTGTGTCATCGACCGCGAGGATCTCCACCGAACTTGTCTGCGCAGCTAGCGCCGCCGCCAACGAATCCCCATCAGACATGCCTTCGACTGCGCTGTCTTTGTCGAAGGGATCGTAGCTCACCATCACCTCCTCCCAGTCGCTCGCACCATCCGAATCAGAATCGACATCGTCCACCTCCAGCCGGTAGAAGCGACGCGCGGCCCCAACCGGATCCCCCGCTCCGATCCAAGCCGCCAGGTATTGGCCCGGGACGACCTCATACTCCGTCTGGGTGGCGAGCTTCCAAGACACGCTGCAGTAGTCGTCGCCGAAATCAGCTTTATGCAGTAGTTCGAAGTAATACACTTCCCCCATCTGCAGATCGATCGGCTTGGCGATCGCCGAGATGACCTGCCCGTCGACGGTCGTCTCACCGCTCGAGCTAGCCAACAGTTTCAGGTTCGCAGGACTCGTGTCTGAGCTCAGCCAGAACTGCCCGCTGTCCTTGGCACTAACGGAAAACCAGAACAAGCCCGAACGCGGAGCAATGATGTAACCCTTAACCCGAGCGCCAAACTCGTCGGCATCGTTTGGTGGACACTCCAATTTCGAAAGACCCTGAACACCGGTCGGCACAGCCGGGTAACTGCGCAACGAGGTCAAGTCGGCCACGGCCTTCCCAGGCACGTCCCGCCAGACCTCACGTAAAACCGCACCGACTAGTAGCCCGCCCGCGTCGCCTTCGGCCAGCTTCATGGTCATCGAGCCTCCAGATCCAATCATGGCATCGTCCTTCCGCTCCCAGTTCACTAGGTCGCCACTCGACTGCAGCCAGTAGTGTTTGCCCGCGATGCTTCCCCAGGTGAGCTCACGCTGGCCGCCATTTGCGGAAAATTCCGAAAACCCAAGCGAGGAACTCGCATCGAACGGGTCCGTTCCGCCGCGGCTCTCCTCGAGATTGGTGTAAGCGTCCCCATCCTCATCACCACCCGGCAGCAGACCGGCGGTGTTATAAAATTGCTCCCACACATCGCCCATCCCATCGCCATCAAGATCGATCTGGGTTCCAAAAGCACTCGAAAAACTGAATGCAAAAACGATAAAAATCCGGAGTGGGGTAGAGATCATTGGGAGCCAAGAGTGGGGGTTCGGCAGTTGGTCGAAGCGGACGATACCAACAAAAGACCAAACCCGCCGAACCAAAAAAAGTTGCGCAACAATCGCATCTCTAACGGCTCTCACCAGCCTGTTTTGCCTGTTTCAATACCTCGCCCACATCATGAAACGGCTGCCCGCCGACCCTCCGCCAAAAGATCTCCCCCTCAGCATCCACCACCACGGTCGCGTGCAGCGCCCTTTCGCTGAACTGGTCATAGGCCATGTAGGCCTTAAAATTGTCCAACGCCGCATCCGACACGATCGGGAAAGGAAATTCTTTCCCCTCCTTGGTGCGCATCTCGGATAGTTTTTCCACAGCATCAGTGCTCACAGCCACGAC
>JBLHKE010000042.1:0-19766 GCA_047619485.1 Verrucomicrobiales bacterium
CAGGCACCACCGCCACCGCCCGCAGCACCGTCAGGGCTGGCGGCCACCGCCCTGTCGGACACTGAGATCCAACTCCTCTGGACGGACAATGCCGGCGATGAAGACGGTTTCTACGTCGACCGTTCCCTCGACACGGTCATCTGGGAAGATGCCGTGGCAACCCTCGCTGCGGATACCCAGAGCTATACCGACTCAGGCCTGAACAGTAGCACCCCTTATCATTATCGGACCCGGGCCTTCAGCTCGTGGGGAACCTCTGCGCCTAGCAGCACGGCGACTGCAACCACCGCCGATCCACCGCCGTTCGAACTCGTCTACGCCGATCAGGACTGGGCGGCTTCAGGCACCGTATCGGGCACCTACCAGGCCACCCTCGAGAGCGACGGTGTGGTGCAGACGATCACCGAGCGCGAGAGCGGCGGTCGCCCGTCGCGCCGTCACAGTCTCCTCGACCACCGCTGGCGTTTCAGCGACGTGCGTGGCGGCCTCACCGTCACCCTCTTCGTTGACGCCTCCGCGCCCGCCAACAGCGAGGACGACGACTTCGAGTTCCAGTATTCACTCGACGCCGGCAACTCCTGGTCATCATTCGGCACCCCACTAGTTGTCATGAACGGGACGCCCTCGGGCACAGTTAAGACCGCCTCGTTCCCAGCCGGCAGCAATGGTGAGATTTATGTCCGTGTGATCGACACAGATACCACCTCCGGCAACCGCTCCCTCGACTCGGTCTCGGTCGACCACCTGCGAATCCGCACCGACATTGACCCGAACGACTTCCTGCCAGGCGCGCCTTCCAACGTCATTGCGGTTGCGCTCTCGTCGTCCGCCGTCGATATCGTCTGGACGGACAACTCCACCAACGAACTCGGCTTCAGTATCTGGCGCTCCACCGACGGCAGCGACTACTTGGAGGTGGGCACGTCCGCCATCGACGCCGTTTTGTTCACTGACACGGCCGCCGCCCCGGCTACTACCTACACCTACCGCGTCTCCGCATTCACACCGAGCTTCGACGTCTTCTCCGAAGATTCGAACAGCGTTACCACCCCGGATGGCATTGCACTTACGAGCCTGTCGGGTGGCAAGAGCAAAGGTCAAATCTACGTCGATCTCCTCTGGGAGGGCGGCGCTAGCTTGTCCGACGTCGACATCTACCGTAGTGCCAATGGCAGCGCCTTCACCAAGGTCACGACGACCAACAACGATGGCGCCTATCGCGACTCCACCGGCCTCAAGCGCAGCAATACCCTCGTCTACCGGGTGCAATCCATCGATGGAACAATCGTGTCCAATCAGCGGACGATCAGCTTTTAATAAATAAAACTATTCTATTTGGTTTTCCTAACTAGATTTCATTTCAGTGGTCGCCCAGAGGGCGCGGCAACCGTTGAGAAATCCGGCAAGTTGCAACTTTAGGGCACCTCCGGAAACCTGCTGTGGAAATGGGGCGCAGAGAAAATTCCTGCTGGCGAGGCGATAAACGCTAAGCTATCTGGTGATAGTGGGCGCTTTAGCAACGAAGACAGCGGGGATTTTATCAAGCTCCAGCCCGCATGAGGTTTTCGGAGGTGCCCTTTAACCACCAATTCAGATGATGTCTTTTCGAACAACTCTAGCAATAGTCTCCCTGACCCTGATCGGTTCAATCCCGGCACTCCTCGGGCAATCGGCGCTCGTGCCTTTGGGCAGCGATTGGAAGTACCTCGACAACGGTTCAGATCAGGGTGCCGCGTGGCAGGCGGTTGGTTTCGAAGACAGTTCTTGGGGCGTCGGCTCTGCCGAGCTCGGATACGGTGACCTTGACGAGGCGACGACCGTCGGCTTCGGCGGTGATCCGATTAACAAGTTCACCACCACCTACTTCCGGCATGCGTTCACCGTTACTGATCCTACGCAGTGGTCTGCCTTGCAACTCTCAGTGCAGCGGGATGATGGGGTGGCCGTCTACTTGAATGGTCAGGAGATTTTCCGTGACAATCTCCCGGCGGGTCCGATCTCGTCCTCCGCCAGCGTCGCCGTTGGCGGCGCCTCCGAGACGGAGTTGCTGACGGCCGGCGTCGACACGACTCTGCTGCTCACGGGCACCAATGTCTTGGCTGTGGAGATCCACCAGGCCAACCTCACCAGTTCCGATATCAGCTTCGATCTTTCGCTCGCTGGACCACCGCCATCTGGGATAGTGCGCGGCCCCTATTTGCAGAAGGCGTCTGCTGGACAGATGACCGTCTGCTGGCGGACGAACTTCACTACGGATGCGGTTGTCCGCTACGGCACCGATCCCGCCAACCTCGACCTGACGGCTTCATCGCCCGTGGTTGGCACTGATCACGCAGTGACGATCGCTGGGCTATCGGCCGCGACAACTTACTAATACAGCGTCGGTGATTCCGGTAACCACGATGGTCACTCTGCTGATTCCGCAACCCAATCGGGACCGTATTACGACATCCATCATTTCCCGACCGCGGCAGAATCGGGCGGCCTTGCCTCCGGAGCCGAGGCCTACTATTCCTTCGACTACGGCAACATTCATTTTGTCTGCCTGGACTCGTACGAGACCGACCGCTTGACCGGAGGTGCCATGGCGAGCTGGCTAGAGAACGACCTCGCCTCCACGACCCAGGAGTGGATCTTCGCCTTCTGGCACCACCCGCCTTATACCAAGGGTTCGCACAACTCCGACATCGAGATCAACCTCGTGCAGATGAGGGAGAGCTTCCTCCCAATCTTGGAGTCCTACTGCGTCGATCTGGTGCTCGGTGGCCACTCCCACTCCGGCAGACTTGCACCGGCGCCGCAAAGATTGGAGAAGGGCCGCAAGCGATCTTGAGCGCGCCGTCGAACTCGGTGCCTCGGAAGACAAGGTGCGCCTGACGAGGGCGATGTTCTTGCTGGATAACGGCAAGGGGTCGCGGGTGATCGAGACTCTCGCTGGCCTCGAAGGTGTTCCGGCACATTTTTTGCGCGGCCGAGCCCTCGCCCGCCTCGAGGATGTGGCCGGGACGTCGGCCGCGTTCTCGCGGGCCATCGCTTCTTGCGAACAACCCATAGCGGAACACTTTATCGAACATGCGCGGATGCTAGCCACTGCTGAGCCGCAACGAATCGATGAAGCGTTGGGCGTAATCGGCCTAGGGCTGAAGACGCTCGGCCCCATCATCAGCCTGAACCAGGAAGCCTTCCGCCTGGAACGGCATGTGAACCCGGCTGCGGCCTTGCGGCGCGCGTGTGAGGTGAACCGCGGAGACGCGCCCCCTAACCCCCGGTGGCTGATTCGCGAGGTCGAGCTTCTGCTCGATCTGAACGAACTCGATCAGGCTTCGTCAGCGCTCGCTTCGGTGAGAGCCAAGCTTGACGCTCTGCCCGCCCGGAGGAGAGCTACCCCGGCGATCCGGAAATTGTGTGCACGCCTTGATTCCCTAGCAAAGTCGCTGGAGGTTCTCTCGGAGCGGGATCGTCTCAGTGATGGCGAACTTGGCCAGGTTCCGGATTGAGCCGGATGTTTTTATTGGAGCGGGCTTCGATTCGGATGTGGAGACGCTGATTAAAAAGCTCGTTGATGGCGATAAAATCTTCGATCCGACGTTCGAAGAATGTTTCGGGGCTGGGTCGCAGACAAGAAGAAATCCCGGGGCGAAAAAACGACGATCAGCTAAGAGGGCTTGATACTTTTCCTAGGCTTACTCGCCAATTCTGCCCCCGCCACATGATGGGGGGGGGACTATTTTTCTTACATTTTTGTAACCGTGTTTGCCGCCGGTTCGTCTTGTTGATTAGTGAGTAAACAAACGCACGATGCTGCTAATACTGGCGGCGATCCTTTCAGTGGCCGGTGCAACCCTCTGCTTGGGCTTTTTCGTGTTCTCAAGTTCCTATGCCGACATTGGTGGCGTCACGCGTCTCATCATCGGGCTTGGGATTTTCTCTACTGACAGTTTCCAGTGATTTGATTCTCAGGTGCTCCCAATTGCAAATGAAGTGATTAGGAATACTAGGTAGCTCGGCAAAACTCTTCTCCTCCCTGTCTCCTATGCCTCCCATCGCCCGACTGGTGCCACTATTTGGTGCCGTTTGCTTATTGTTCGTCGTTTCCTTAACGATTGAACTGCCGACTTCTGATTCCGAAATATCCCACGGGGAACGGATCGGATCGGACACGGATGTAAGTCGTCAAGACGGGGTAGATCTCCCGACCTTAGAGGGAATTACTTGGAAAAAAATGACTGCCCGTAGCGTGCTCAAACCTCTCCCTGTCACGACTGAGTTGGAACCTTTCGCAGCCACCAGCTATTTGAACCGTCATCATCAGGTTGAACCTGGGTGGTTCGACCGAATCAAGGATGATCCGGCGACCACAATCAGTCGCAATTTTTTCGGGCTACGCAATCTCCTGCAAGACCGCCAGATTGCTGCGATGCAAAAAGAGGATTCGGTTCCCTGGATCTGCTTCGCACCGGAGACCTCGGCTGAACTGATCACTGAAATCAGCGGCAATGTGAATGGGCATCTCACCCGTTCATCAGTTGGCGGTGGAGGGTTTCGCGAATCCGCATTTCAATTCTTCCAAACCGCGCGCTGGTCTAGCACTGCCATGACTCCGGCTCGGCGCAATGGCCCTAATCGCTTGCGCCAGGGCGATCCGGTAACGATCATCTGGAGTATCATTCCGGACGGCACGGCGATCGCTGCGAACGGTTCAATTCCTGGCGAGTCGTCTGACCCGAGTAATTTGATCGCGACTCTCAACGGCATCTACGGCAACCAGGCGACGTGGCTTGCCCTTATGCAGCAGGTTTTCGACCGCTGGGAAGAGCTCACCGGCAATCGCTATGTCTATGCACCGAGCGATGATGGGGCAAGTTTTCCAGGATCGGCGGGATCGGTCGGCACTCGCGGCGATGTGCGCATCGGCGGGCACTTCATCGACGGCAATTTCAATACATTGGCCTACAACTACGGTCCGTCGACGGGGGACATGGTGCTCGACACTGCGGACGGCTACTTCAACACGACCTCGAGCAACTCGCTGCGCTTCCGTAATGTGTTAGCGCATGAGCACGGTCATGGCCTCGGCCTGGCTCATGTCTGTCCGCAGGACAGCACCAAGTTGATGGAACCGAGTGCCAATACGGTGTTCGACGGGCCGCAGCACGATGATATTTTCTCCGCCCAACGCCAGTATGGTGATCGATTCGAGGACACGAACAGCGATGGCACAAGCGATGACAACGACGCTTTCTCCCGGCGGGCAGATCTCGGATCGCTGCCATTTGCGACCACCACGCTGACTCCGCTCAGCATTGATGACAATTCCGATCAGGATTTCTTCGGTTTCGGCACCAGCTCTGCTGCACGGGTCTCGATCACCCTGACCCCGCTCGGGCTGACCTATCTCGAAGGCGCCCAAAATTCTGATGGGAGCTGCTCTGCTGGGACGAATTTCAATTCGCTCGCCGTCCACAACCTCGGGTTCTCGGTTCTCGATTCTAGCGGCAGCGTGTTGCTCACTCGCGATGCGAATACGGCTGGAATTGGCGAGTCGGTCACTGGATTTTCGCTACCAGTAGGAACCCAGTTTGGCATCCGTGTGTTCGGGGATTCGACCGACAATGCGCAGCTCTACGAATTGGCGATCGAGCTCACAGACCCCAACGCTCCGCCAGATGTGAGCATCGCAGACAGCAGCGCCAGCGAATCGGCAGGGGCAATCACCTTCGACGTGCGGATTTCCTCTCAGTCGGCCTCAAACATCACCGTGGACTACTTGGTAGAGGCGCTGACGGCAACTGCGGGCGATGATTTCACCGTGGCAAGCGGCAGCGCGACGGTTTCGGCTGGTGTTCTTTCCGAACCGATCAATGTCAGCATCACCGACGATGCGCTCGACGAAGACGACGAAACTTTGCGTGTCACCTTGAGTAATTCAGTCAACGGCGTGCTGGTAGACTCGCAGGCTGATGGGACGATTATCGACGAAGATGTCTCGCCTCTCGTCTCGGTCGGCGATGTCGAAATTTCTGAAAAGACAGGCAGTGTCGCAGTGCCAGTGACGCTCGACGCGCCCAGCGGTCGCTCGATTTCGGTCGTGGTCGGAAGCAGTTCAGGAACCGCGACAGCGGGGGACGATTTCACGTCGGCGAACGCTATCGTAGGCTTCGCGCCGGGCGAGATTTCCAAGACTTTCGATGTGGCCGTGCTGGATGATGCCGCTGCGGAGGACGACGAGACATTCTTCGTGCTGTTGTCGAGCCCATCGAACGTTTCGATCGGTGACGGCAGCGCGATTGGCACGATCCTCGACGATGACTCGCTGACGCAACTCGCTGAGGCTGGCGAACTCAGCAGCGATCCGGGAGGCGGGGTCGCGATCGGATGGACGGCGGTGATCGGCCGCGAATACACAATTCTTTTCTCGATCGATCTGATCAACTGGAACCCGCTGTCTGGTGCGGAGCTGATCACCGCAGACGAAATCGATGAGTCCTTCGTCCACGATCCGATACCGGGGATGCGCGGTTTTTATCGCATCGTCGAGGGCTATACGCCATAGATCAACCCAACGCTCCATTCATCCACGCCTCAGCAGTTCCGCACCAATCATTGAAGCCTGCGATACCAACTACTAGACCGTCCTGTTTGAACTCGCACCTAATCTCTTCCCCGATCCGCATTGCATCCAATCAAACGGTCAGGAAGACGGCTGTGTCCGATTTCCGAGACTCTCTGAGATTGCCTCGATCACCGGGCGGAGGACTTGGAAAGAATCACGATTACTGAGATTCTCCACCCGGTGCCACTGCGCCGAAGGCACAAGGCGCTCACAGCTTCGGACAATTTCGGCGAGCAACACCGCACCCCGATCGAGCTCTTCACTAAGCGCCTGACCTTCCATTCTATCGAGCCGGCTCCGACCGCCTTCCCGCTCGTCCAAGCGCCTGAGATGCTCTGCCCGATCAACGTCGACTTGGACGATGATGGTTGGCAACCATGGAAGTGCCAGTGTCACTAGATCGTCGATCACCGGGCGACGCGCGCGCAGTGCGACCGACCAGATCGCCTGTAGCACTCCTTGCTCACTGACCAAGCGATTACGGAATTTCTCGCACCTCGTCAATTCGGCGAAAAGATTGATGGATTTCGTTACCACGTGGCGTTTAGAGGCCTGACCACTTCGTTGAATGATCCGCACGATGCGGGACGCCAACACCGGGTGTCTGATGGCAAATCTCCATGCACTTGATTGCTTTATCAGATGCAATCGGAGCCTCGGTTGGAGATCGACTGGCGGATGCGCACACCCATCAATCTGCATGTCCCTGCCGGCGAGCTGCTTCCCTAGCGACTCACACAAGTATGATTTGCCAGAGCCGGGCAATCCGAAAAATTCCACACTCACGCTCCGATCCTCCCAACCACTTGTTTGAAGGCACCTGCAACGACCGTATCGAGAGGCTGGCTTGCATCCTCAATCATCCGACAAGTTCCGCTGTAAGTTAGCGATCGAGCCACTTCGATGCGACGGCGCAATTCGTTTTCAGGCTCCTCCGGCCGCCTGGCCAACGCTACTTCGAGTGTCACATCGAGTAGGACAACTAGATCAGGAGGTGTCTCTGCGATACGGCGATAGACCCCTTGTTCCCAAACCGAAATCCGATGTCGCAGCCCACCCTTCAGCTCGAGCCAGCGAGCAAGGCGCGGGCCGTCATGAATCCCCGGAAACTCTATTTGTGGAAAGCGATCGGTTATCACCACGATACCGGACGCCGCCGCCCTTCTTGCCCGGCGCAATTTGGCACGTCGTTCAATGGCGACTGTGATCGCCCACAACGCCTTTGCCAAACCTGGAACCTGAGGACTCTCGCTCTCGGCTGACTCTCCATCCTTGCCCGCGCCGGAGCTGCCTGCCCGAGAGCGAATACTGCGAAGCCAGATCAGTGGAAGCCGGAGCAGCGACGCCGGTCCGTCCCCGGTGCCGAAATAGATGAACCGCGTATCGATCTTCTTGTCGAGCTCATCGACCAACCTCCTGGATACCGTGGATTTTCCAGATCCGTCGCTGCCGATCAGCGCTACGATCGGAGCTGGCTTACCCAGTCTGCGGCGAGTCAAGATTGGGAGGCGGAAGAACCTGCGGTTGAGCCGGGCGACAACGGTCAGGCAATACGGCAACGGCCCTTCACCTCCTGCCCGGACAAGGCGATACTCTTCCTTTAATCTTCGACGAAGCCGACCCAATCGACCACTGGCCAAGCCGGATACGATTAATCCAGCCGTCGTATGATCAAACAGTTGCCCGGCCGCATCAGCGAGATCTGCTTCTCCTAGGGTAGATTGAATCTCGCGAGCTTCCGCGAGCAGTGCCTCTCGACTGCGTCCTGGTAAGAACCAGCGGGCGAGTGCCGCGCGACAGATCCGTAAAGCAGCGGCGTCTGCGGGAGATGCCGCCTTCGGCAGCTCTCCCACCGCACGGGCAAAGATCCCCTCGGCACCGGGAACATTGATTTGCACAGAATTCGCCGACCCGAGCACCAGGCGCCTATAGAGCTGGACATGGAGAAGCCGACCCGAGAAGCGCTCCACACCAAACCAATCGTCTACTGATGGCTGGGTTCGCCAACGGGTATTCTCGATGTGACAGAATCCATGTTCGGTCATGATTTGCGAAGCTTTGGTCGATCCGCCCTCGCCGACAAGTAGATCCAGATCACCATCACCGCAGAGGGCTCGCTCGACGCGCTCCATACCTTTCCACAGGACGACCGGAACGCCAGCTGCTCCAAAAGCACTGAGCAACGAGGTCAGTGTCGTCTGGCTGCTCTTCGATTGATGAGGGATTTCTTGTTCGATGGTTGTCATTTTTTCAAGATGCATCGGGTATTCGTTCAACGATCGACCGGTAGAGGCGGTAGTCGTTTTTGTTCATTCTCCAAAAGGTAAATCGTTCTCGGTAGGCTTCCCGTCCACGGCATCCCATCTCCGCCCGCCAATCGGCGAGGTGACCACCATTCGATGGGTGGGTCGAAACAAGATCAGGCTTCATCAGCTGCCCCTCCTTCCATCAGCTCGCCCCGCGGAGATTTTCTTAAAATGCCAGAGGCACAGGGACTTCTGGAGCAGCAAGCCGATGCCGATGATTGCCGCCATACCGATTGGACCAAAGGCTGGCACGACAAACGGGGCAGCCAGCACGGTCGCTCCCAATCTGGCACACGCAAATGACGCCAGTTTCCCCGTGTGCCCCACCATCAGAATGAGATCTTCAGCCGGCCCGAAGAGCAGCGAGATCAGACGGAAGACGAGAAGCATTCTTAATACCGGTGCGGCGTCGACAAAACCGTCCCCAAACAAAGTCATCAGCGGTTCAGCAAAGATGATTGCAACCATCACTGGGAGCCCGAGAATCATCAGTCCGTGGTGGATTGACCCCCGATAAACACGCCCCGTCAGGTGCCAGTCTGCAGCATGCGCCGAGCGCGACAACTGCGGCATCGAGATCGAATAGACCGCCAGTCCCAGCACTTCAAACAGCATGAACATCCGGTAGGATGTGGTCAGGTAAGCCACGTCCGAAGAATCGTGCCAGCGCTCTAGGATAGCCAACGGAACGATGAAGGCAAACGAGGTGAACGCGGCGCTCGCACAGATCGGCAAGCCCAGCAGGATTTTGGAACGAAAGTCATCCCGGTGGGGAAGGCGCAGCGATGGGCTGAGGCCTGAGAATCCCGGACCCCGCAGCGCACCGATTCCAACCACCAAAAATCCCGCCGTCAGGCATGCCAAGGCAATCTCCGGATTAAGTATCGAGCCAAATATCAACAGCATGAGAACGTAGACGCTGGTCGCCGCCACGTGTCGGTAAAGAACCCCCAGCACCGGGCGCCCCATGCCCTTCATGGCCTCACCATTGATCCGGCATAGCGCCACCCCAACAAGGCATGCCGGCAACAGTGCAAACCAGGCAATCGAGCGCTCGATCTCGGCCTGCATGACCAAGGCATAGAGGGCGAACAGGAACCCGATCATCAGCGCCAGGATAATGGCGATACCGCGCACCGGAGCCAGGAAGGACGCTTGTGCTCTAACATTACCATCGAGCCTGGGAATTTCCCGCAGGGCCAATTTGTCCATCCCAAAGGTCGCCACCTGACCGAATGACATCAGCACCGCCGACCAGAAAAAGAATTCGCCAGACCTGCCCTCGCCGAGGGTTCGGGCGATCAACACCGTAGCGAAAAACTGCAGCATCGCGCCACCGAAGCGCAAGCCCGGAGGGACGGAGCACCTTACAAATTTCGCGCCGATCAACCGGCGCAGATGGCCGTCCCGCTTCTCGGGTTGATCCATCTCAAATGCCGTATTTTTATCCATCAGCATTCGCACGCCGCGTGGCGCCTGTTCTTGGGTCGGTCATCATCAGCGAGGCCGTGCTTCCCGGATCTCAGCAGGTAGGGCTTGATGATCTCTGGGGTATCGATGGTATCGGTCAAATGGAGGTGGGAATTTCAGAAAGCCGGACTGGCGGGTTTTAGAGCCAAGTCAGCGGCCATTTGAATCTTTCAGTAAAATGAAAATAATAGGCATTACCGGTAATGTGATAATTTTCAGTAATTTCACAAACATTATATTGAATATTATTAATATGTAAATTCATTTGTGATGAAATTATGATAAATGGTGGCGCCGTAGCCTCGCGTCTCGTTTGGTATGCCGAACTCACCCACACGACTAGCTGAGTAGTGCCCGACACAGATGAAGGCCCAATAATGGGAATTTATTCTTTGTGTCCTGAATATCACTGTGGTACGAGAGGATTACATTTTTGTAACCGCCTCCAAGTGAGCGCCGTCTGTTCGATTAGAGCGCTTGCCTCCTAACTCCTGTCCTTAAGCAACATGAACGAACTCCGTCGCCGTAAGTTTCTCGGCCTGTCCATCCTTGCGATCATTTCCGTCCACGCGTTGCCCTTCACCGCCCGGGCGACCCCTCCGCGTCTCAAGCTGGTTCCTGTGATCGAAAACGCTTTTTCGTCGCCGGTTGCGATCACTAATGCTGCCGACGGCAGCGGTCGACTCTTCATCGTCGATCAGAGGGGGAAGGTGCAAATCGTTGACGCCGGTGGTAATCTTCTGCCGACGCCATTCCTCGATATCTCCGCCAAGCTGGTGGCCGAGCGCTCCGGGTTCGATGAGCGTGGGTTGCTGTCGATTGCCTTCCACCCGGCCTACACCACCAATGGTAGATTCTATGTCTACTACTCGGCGCCGTCTCCCAATTCGCCTGGGACGGAAGCTGACCCCGTTAACCACCGATCTGTGGTGGCAGAATTTTCCGTATCTGGAGATGCTAACATCGCCAACCCGACATCGGAGCGCATCCTCCTAACATTCGACCAACCGCAGTTCAACCACGACGGCGGTCAGGTGGCATTCGGGCCGGACAACTTTCTCTACATCTCTACCGGGGACGGTGGCGGCTCAAACGACAATGATGCGGGGCACACCGGCGGTAGCATCAACAAGCCGGACGGCGGCCTCGGTAACTCCCAAGACTTGACCAAGCGACTCGGGAAGATTTTGCGGATTGACCCGCTTGGCACAACGGCTCCGGGTGGCCAGTATTCGATTCCAGCTGCCAATCCGTTCGCGGCGGGCGGTGACGGCGCCCTTGATGAGATCTACGCCTATGGCTTGCGCAATCCTTGGCGTTTCTCGTTCGATAGTGTGACGGGCCGACTGTTCTGCGCCGACGTCGGGCAAGGCGACGTCGAGGAGATTAACCTCATCGAATCTGGCAAGAACTACGGCTGGCGCCGGTTCGAGGGCAATTTCGACTTCGACGCCACTGCGCCAACGACCGGCAATGTTTTCGAAGCGCCGATCGGCCAATACGCACACCCGAACTCAGTCATCCCCGGCTTGCTCAACATCGGCACCGCGGTCACTGGAGGCTACGTCTATCGGGGCTCGCTCATCCCCGATCTCGTCGGCACCTATGTCTTCGGCGACTGGACGTCCTCGTTTTCGAATCCCAGCGGCACTCTGTTGGCCCTCGAGCCCAATGGCTCCAATTTCGATCTCTCGATCCTCGACATCGAATCCGGAAACCCCGTTAGTTTCTTCGTTCCTGCATTTGGCGAAGACGAGAGTGGCGAGATCTACGTCGCGGGCAAGACCACGTTGGCTCCGTCGGCTGGGGATCCGTTCAGCGGCGGCCCCACGGGCTCCATCTACCGACTCACCCTTGCCCTGCCGCTCGCCCCACTTCCAAAAGTCCGCCTCGAGCCAGTCGTCGAATCGGCATTTCCCTCACCGGTTGCGATTACGAACGCGGGTGACGGCAGCGACCGGCTCTTCGTCGTCGATCAGCGCGGCACGATCCACGTCATCGACTCCGGTGGCAATCTCCTGCCGACGCCATTCCTCGACGTCTCCGCCAAGCTTGTAATCGAACGCCCCGGATTTGATGAGCGTGGCCTCCTGTCTGTCGCATTCCACCCGGACTACACGAATAATGGCAAGCTCTACGTCTACTACTCAGCGCCATCACTGAACGAGCCAGGCACAGAGGCTGATCCCGTCGACCACCGCACGATTATCTCTGAGTTCACGGTGTCGGCCAACCCAGATCTCGCTGACGCCAACTCGGAACGCGTCCTGCTAACATTCGACCAGCCACAGTTCAACCACGACGGTGGACAGGTCGCGTTCGGTCCGGACAACTTGCTCTACATCTCCACTGGAGACGGTGGCGGCTCAAATGACAATGATGCCGGGCATACTGGTGGAAGCATCGCCAAGCCTGACGGCGGCCTCGGTAACTCCCAAGACTTGACCAAGCTACTCGGCAAGATTTTGCGGATTGACCCGCTCGGCACTTCAGCTCCCGGAGGACAGTATTCGATTCCCGCGGGCAATCCGTTTGAGGCAGGCGGAGACAGCGCACGCGACGAGATCTTTGCATACGGCCTGCGCAACCCATGGCGTTTCTCGTTCGATCGGCAGACTGGCCAACTGTTCTGTGCCGACGTTGGGCAGGGCGAGATCGAGGAGGTCAACCTCATCACCTCCGGCAAGAATTACGGTTGGCGCAGGTTCGAAGGTTGCTTCGATTTTGACGCCACCGCGCCCACCACCGGCAACGTTTTTGAGTTGCCCATCGGCCAGTATGGTCACCCGAACTCATCGATCCCGGGGATCCCAAATGTGGGCTCAGCCGTGACTGGCGGATACGTCTACCGCGGCAGCCAATCCGCGGGGCTCGCTGGTGCTTATTTGTTCGGTGATTGGACAAACGACTTCCGTTCCCCTAACGGAACGATCATGGCTCTGACGCCGGGAACTGCGCCGGGATCGTTCGAGCTCGGCGCCCTCCAAGTCGAGGGCGGCAACCCGATTGGTATGTTCCTGCCCGCCTTCGGTGAGGACGAGGACGGAGAGATTTACATCGCAGCGAAGAGCACGCTTGCGCCGTCCGCAGGTGATCCGGATACAGGTGCGCCCACTGGCGGTATTTTCAAAATCGTCGAGATCGCGCCGACGCCTGGACCACCTGTCTCGGTGAGCCTGGTAGCTGAAGCTGACACGTCGATCTACGAGGAGGGCAATTTCGCAAACGGGGCAGGCGGCCACATTTTCTCGGGGAAAACCGTCGGCAACAGTGGCACCGGCGAGCGGCGTGCGCTGCTGAAGTTCGACATCGCGGGCAATCTCCCTGCCAGTGCAGACATCGACGCCGCCACCGTCACGCTGCGCATGAATAAGACTCCAAGCTTCGGTTCGGCCAACTCCAACTTTGGACTCCACCGGCTCACGCGATCCTGGGGCGAGGGCACAGTGGATGCCTCCGGACAAGAGGGCACGGGTGCCACGGCGACCACCGGCAGCGCGACCTGGATCAGCGCATCTCTCAACGTCGGGCCGAACTGGACGAGCCAGGGCGGTGATTTTGCAGCGACGCCCTCGGCTTCAAGGCTTATCGGAACCCAACTGGGATTTTTCGAATGGACTTCGCAGACGCTCGCCGGAGACGTCAAGGCTTGGCTCGATACCTCGGCTGAGAACTTTGGCTGGATTCTACGGACTGAGAGTAACGCAACAGGAACCGCCCGCCGCTTCTTCTCTCGAGAGGGGAATGTGGCTGGAAACCGCCCTAAACTCAGCCTCGACTACAATGTTCCCACTCCCGCACCGACTCACCGCGAGAACTGGTTAGCCCTCTTCTACCCAGGCAACGATTTCCCCGGTGATCTCACCAACGAGGACGGAGACGAGAGTAGCGCGCTTATCGAATATGCTGTCGGCACCGATCCGACCGTCAACGACCCGGACCCGATCAAATCGGAAATCGATCCCGACTCTGGCGATCTCACCATCAGTTTCGTGCGAGATCCCCGCGCTACCGATCTCTCCTACGTGTTACAGGTCAGTTCAGATCTCGATACTTGGACGGATATCGCGAGCAGTACTAGTGGTGCCGCGACGAGCGGTGGCGGTGCGGTCAGTATTGTCGAATCGAACGTCCTCGGGCAGCACCCGCTGAGGGAAGTTGCCGTGACCCTGCCGGCGATCGCAAGTGGCGAAGTCCGGCTATTCACCCGCCTCAGCGTGACACGGGATGACGCGTAACGTCGTCACGGCTCTCTTGCTCAGTTGTGTTTGCGCGAAGGCTGAATACGTAACGCTCGAGCGGATAGCGGATAGCGGATAGCGGATAGCGGATAGTTGCCTGCAATCAACCTTGAGATTCTAGGCTGAACTGAATCTAATTTACGATAATTACGGAAAGCGGATAATTTACTTTCGTTTATAATAAATACTTGCTGATAGTCAAAAATTAGTCATCTTGGATCTGTATCCAATCTAAACCGAAGTTGGATGGAGCATGGCGCAGTTCTCAAAGGTGCACTCCAAAGGCCAACTCGGACAACCAGCAAGAAACCAATGATCAAGAAACAATTATTCCGATTATCAACTGTCTACGCCATTGCCTTAGCGACGGCTTTTTCAACGCAAGTTAGCCTTGCCAGCCCCGAGCTAGAGGCGCGAATCATTGAACTTGAGGAAGAATTACTCATGACTCGCACGGCGCCTGTGGAATTCTACCTATACAATGCGGCACTCGCTGAAGAGAATGTGACTCTGAAACAAAGCCTTCTCGATCAAGATTCGAAGAGAAGACTTGAGGAGTCGCTTTCGAGTGTCATCGAACACAGCTCCGAGATGCGGCAACAGTTGGAAGAGAGCCAAGGAAAAATTTCAAATCTTGCTAGCCAGCTACAGGCCGCTATGAGCGTTCATCAGGAGGTTCAGAGGCAGCTCGAAGCACAACACCTGAACTTTTTTAACCATGCTACAGCTCTTCAAAACCAACTCGAATTTCTCTCGACGCCGACGGAGCTAGTCTCGCCTTCGACCCCAGCCGAAGAGAACTCGCCTCCCGAAATCGTATCCGAAAAGGAACCCCAGACAGAGATCGGTGCTGAGCCGCTTGAAGACAGGGCACCACTTACTGAAGTCCAGAGCAGCCCAGAGCCGACAATCGAAGTCGAGCCTTCCATCGAGGTCGAGTCAACCATCGAACCAGCCATCGAGGTCGAGTCGATCATCGAACCAGCCGTCGAGGTCGAGTCGATCATCGAACCAGCCATCGAGGTCGAGTCGGTCATCGAACCAGCCATCGAGGTCGAGTCGATCATCGAACCAGCCATCGAGGTCGAGTCGATCATCGAACCAGCCATCGAGGTCGAGTCAGCCATCGAACCAGCCATCGAGGTCGAGTCGATCATCGAACCAGCCGTCGAGGTCGAGTCGATCATCGAGCCAGCCATCGAGGTCGAGTCGATCATTGAACCAGCCGTCGAGGTCGAGTCGATCATCGAGCCAGCCATCGAGGTCGAGTCGATCATCGAGCCAGCCATCGAGGTCGAATCGATCATCGAACCAGCCATCGAGGTCGAGTCGATCACCGACACCGAGCTAGAGTTTGAACCATTCTTCGAAGCTGAGCCGTCGATCGAGGTCGACTCTATCCTAGAATCCGGGTCGTGCTTTGAATTTGAGGCCGGGCCAAGGATCCAGGTCGACTCGATTTTCGATGCTCGGCCTTCTATCGACGTTGAGCTGAACACTTACACCTCTCCGTCTTTCTCCAGCGCCGCTTTTAGTACAATCTATTAGTCCAACGCGTGTTTCTCGTCGCTGATCTCGGCGACGCTTTCGGGGATGAAGACAGAGGTCGCGGGTCGCGCCACGTCTTCACCCCGAAACCGAAACCGGGATCGGTCGAGAAGGCGACTAGCTTGTTCTACCGGTTAGCCTGCCGACAACTTTAGAGTGCGACCTACGTCCGCACCTAGGTGCGCTGGAAGGCTAATTTCACGACACTCGTCCCATCCGGCGCACCGGTTTTCGCAAGGAGGTGAGTCACGTGGAGCTTCATGGTGTTCTTCAAGATGCCTAGCTCAGCGGCGATGAGTTTGTTCGAGTGCCCGTCCACTATCAGGTGCCGCACTTGCATCTCGCGCGGGCTTAGGGCGTGTTCGGAAATAACTTGGACATATCTGCTAGCCCTTGAACCTCCCAGCTGCGTTGGCGTTTCCTCCGACTAGTTCACTACACGAAGCAAACTCTGCCTTGGTGGTAAGCTCAATGCCTGCCCAGCTATTCACCAACTTATTTCCGAACAAGCCCTTAGGGGCCTGCGGATTTGCGATTCCTTTAGGCGGGCTGCGATCGCTGCTGGGAAATACGTCCCGCCATTGCCAACCTCACGGATGGCGGCGAGGAGGTCGGATCTGGGCGCAGATTTTGGAAGGTATCCACCCACCCGAGGACGGCATCGATTTCGATGCCGAATACCACGACGGTAAATTCGCCGACTAGCTCGGCCACCCGGATCAGACATTGAAGTGGCAGTTCTACCAGAACAACTCCGTCCGCTGCCAACCGCCAGCCATCTACGGCGCAGCCACCTACTACGCACACGCCGAAGTCTGGTTCGAACAAGCTCGCGACATGCTGAGAACATCCTGATACAATGATCCGATTTATCCATGCGTGCCCCGTCTTCACCTTCCTCACTGCGGCTAACTCCGCCCCGGTCACTACGACCGATGCCCTCGTCGCCACAGTCCGCGATGGCGCACAAGGAGCCAACATCGAGATCGCGGCGGGCACCTACAATCTGGCCGCACCGCTGGAACCCAAGCCGGGCATGCAATTGACCGGTGCAGGTGCGGAAAAAACGATCCTCACCGGTGACTAGAAGTCACTACCACAACCCTATGAAAACACTCCATCTATTCACTCTCCTCGCCATGGCATCGACTTCTACGCCGTATTCGCCCTCAAGCATCAGATGCGGAAGGGTTTCTATTTTGGGGGTGTGCTAGAGCCGGAGTATCGCCAGCGGATGTTCGCGGGCGGGAAGAAGTTGACCGAATAGGATCTGCCCACTCAAACTTAATTTCCCCACATGCGAATTCCTATTTGTCCGATTCTACTTCTCTTGCGATTCGCGTCAGCGCCGCTGGCGGGAGCCGCCGACCTCGTGATCGCTGCCGGCGCAAAGACGGAGGCCACCGTCGTCGTCGCTGCCGATTCCGGTCGATGGGAAAAACGGGCGGGCGAAGACCTCGTGCATTACATCGAATTGATGACGGGGGCCAAAGTAGAACTGGCGGAAGTGGCGGGCGCTGGGCCGAACCTCTTTGTGGGCGCGGCGGCATTGGCGGCCGATCCCAAACTGCAACTGGAGCTCAATAAAGTGGCTACACAGAACCCCTTGATCCGGGCGGATGCCATCGTGGTTCGGCGGGACGGAGGCTCGGTCTATCTTGCAGGGACTAATGACGATTCCCACTACTTCGCTGTCGCCCGGCTGCTCCATGACTGGGGCTGCCGCTGGTATCTTCCGACCGAGATCGGCGAGTGTATCCCTTCGCACGCAGAACTGAAACTCGGAGATGTTGATTTCGCCTACGCCCCGCCCTTTGAGATCCGACACTACTGGCTCAGTTGGAATGGCGACAGCACCGGGGCGAACGAATTCCGTCGGCGTAATTTCATGACCGAAACGAGTTTCGCCGGGATGGGGCACGCACTCGCGAAATACACCGAAAAGCTAAGGCCCGAGGGGAAATCGATTTTTAACGTCCCCCTCGCCGAAGATGCCACCGCCGAGTCCATCGCGGAACAACTCGACGAGGAATATGCCAAAGGGACGACACCCGGCATCTCCCTCGCGATCGAAGATGGCAACTACGTCAATGACTCTGCTCGCGACATCGCCCTGCAGGCGGGGATATATGACAAGTTCGCGCTCCAGCCCTCGAACACCGACGCCATGATGACGCTCTATAACAATGTGGCGCGTATCCTCCGTGAAAGGCATCCGGCGAGCAAGACGAAGATCGGCGCGATGGCCTACGCCAACGTGACGATCCCTCCGCAGCAGGTGACGAACATTGAGCCCAACGTGGTCATGTGGCTCGCGCCGATCGATATCGATCCGAACCACAGCATGGACGATCCAGATTCGCCCCCGAGGCAGGAATTCCGGGAGATGCTCTACCGTTGGGCCGAACTCGTCGATGGCCGGTTGGCTATCTACGACTACGATCAGGGTCAGCTGGTCTGGCGGGATATCCCGAACCCATCGCACCAGGTCTTTGCCGAAGATGTGAAGCACTACCGGAAGGCGGGCGTTCTCGGCGTAGGCACCGAGAGCCGTGGCGCTACCGCGACGACCTTCCTCAATCTGTTCTTCCGCGGACAGCTGATGTGGGATCCAGACGCCGATACCGATGTCCTACTCGCCGAGTTCTATCCAAAGTTTTACGGCCCGGCGGCGGAGCCGATGACGCAGTATTGGGACGCTATCTATGCCGCCTGGGACGAGACGCTCGTGACCGAGCACGAATACTTTGTCGCTCCAGCGATTTATACTCCGCAGCTCTTAGCCAAGCTCAAAGTGCAGCTCGCCGAGGCGGAGAAACGGCTCGCTCCACTCCGCGGCAAGAAGGATCCGACAAGGAACGATGAGCTGTTTCTAGAGCGGAACGAGTTTACCCGTCTCGGCTTCGAGCTGCTGGAGCAATACATGTCGATGGTGCACAAAGGTGCTGGTGAGTGCGATTATCAGGCCGCCGCGCAAGCGGGAGGAATGGGCTTGGCCACGAGGGACAAACTGACCGCGATCAATGCAACCTTCACGACTTACAAGAACATCGGTGAGCACGGCGCCGCGTGGTGGCCGGGCGAGGTCGAGCAGATGAAATCGCTTGCCGCCCTGACTGATGGGATCAGCGGAACGCTCGTTGCAAAAACGCCGCTCGAATGGGCGTTCCGGCGCGACCCGCACGATACCGGACTCGCCCGCGGCTGGGGCTACCAGGAGGCGGATCTGTCCTATTGGGAGAAGCAGGGATCGGCGATACCTATGGCGGGGCGGAAGGATTACCCGACCGACTGGGGAATGCTCCGAACCGACATTTACTTGCAAGGCCAAGGGGTGAGGCATTCCGACTATCAAAGCTACACTGGGCACTACTGGTATCAGACACCGCTTGAGCTAAATACGGCGCAGACAGAAGGGCCGATCCACCTGATGTTCCCCGGCCTGTTCAACGAGTGCTGGCTCTACGTGAACGGCCAGCTCATCGGCTACCGCGATTTTAGCGAGCCGTGGTGGCGAAATGACTACAGATTCGAGTGGGATGTCGATCTCACCGGAAAGCTGACAGCAGGTAAAAACACCATTACCCT
>JBLHKE010000043.1:0-19633 GCA_047619485.1 Verrucomicrobiales bacterium
TGTCTTCGTTGCTAAAGCGCCCACTATCACCAGATAGCTTAGCGTTTATCGCCTCGCCAGCGGGAATTTTCTCTGCGCCCCATTTCCACAGCAGGTTTCCGGAGGTGCCCTTATTTGAGTGATTGTCTCGAGTTGCTACGCGACCAAACGATTTCACAAATTTCAGCTGTCTCTTTCGGGTTTTGGGATGTTTGCCCGTTCAAGATTCGAATCAACACGTTCTAAAATGAAAATTACAAGCTGCTTCCTGTTGCTCGCCGCTGGTTCGACGTGGAAGTATTCGGACACCGGTGCTTCTCCGGGCGCAAATTGGGCGACGGCAGAATTCGGAGATGATGCGTGGAGCAAAGGGGCAGCCCAGCTTGGCTACGGAGATCGTGATGAAGCCACGCCTATTGACGCTTCTAAAGACAACTACCCGCGCTACTACTTCCGCCAGCAGTTCGAGGTCGAGGATCCGGGCAAACTCAAGCCGCTGGTGGTGCGACTCTTGAAGGATGACGGGGCGATCGTCTACCTGAATGGCAAGGAGGTCGTGCGCGACAACATGCCGGATGGCAAGGTGACGCATGACACGTTTGCGAAAGCCGCGACTCCCATTGAAGCGGCTTCTACGTCTACGATCTCGCTGCGGACAAGCTGGTGGCTGGGAAGAACATCCTCGCGGTGGAAGTGCATCAGGCGGATGCGAACTCGAGCGATGTGAGTTTCGATTTGGAGCTTCGAGAGAAAATCGCTGGCAAGGACAAGCTCGGCCCTCCGCCCAAGATCGGCGACGCAGCGGTGGGCGTGGTGGTTTCGGCGGCGGTCGTCGTGGCGGGGGATCTGGAGCAGGCTATTCCTCTGCGATCGCCATCGATTTCGAGGGGCACCGGCAGTATGTGCAATTTACTTCAAAGACCGTCGCGGGCGTCTCGGCTGCCGACGGCAAACTCCTCTGGAGATATGACAAACCCTCGAACCGGTCCGGGATCGATTGCTCAACGCCCATCTATCAGGATGGAAAGATTTTCGCTGCCTCGGCCTATGGCTCTGGTGGTGGCCTGGCGCGCTTGAACAAAGATGGAAACGGCGGCTACAAAGCCGACGAAGTCTGGTTCTCTGGCGACATGGAGAACCACCACGGGGGGATGATCGTCATCGATGACTGCCTCTATGGTGCCAACGGCGGGAACGGCGGCGGTTACCTCGTCTGCCTCGACTTCAAGACTGGCGATGTCCTCTGGGACGAGCGCGATGGCGATCGACGCGCAATAAAGGGATCGATTGCCTACGCGGATGGCCGCATCTACTACCGCACCGAAGATGGCGACGACCTCCTCATCGAGCCGAGCCGCGACGAGTACATCAAGCATAGTCGTTTCAATCAACCTGACCGCACCCGCCAGCCTGCCTGGACGCACCCGGTCATTGCCAACGGCAAACTCTACGTGCGCGATCAGGACACGTTGTATTGCTATGACATTGGTAAGTCCGGTTCCTGATCTGCCCGACCGGCCTGGTATAAATCCCGATAAGGTCGCAGCGAGCCCTGATCATTTCGTAACAATATGGTCGCCTGTGTTTTAAATGCTGTATACAGTTGCCTATTAGTATGAAAACCTCCCAAGCCATCGTGATTTTCGGGCTGCTCTACCTTGCTGCCACGTCTCGTGCGGCAGAGAAGTTTAATCTCGAAGGCGGCACGGCGACCGTGACAAAGCTCGACACCTTGCCGTTCGTCGAGAGCGACTACTCGAAGCGCTTCAAATTCGATGACGCTACCAACCCAAAGCTCAAGGAATTGCGCGAACGCTACAAGCTGGACGAGGTGGTTGCGCCCGGGAAGGACGAGTTCGAAAAGCAAATACTGCTCATGGATTGGGTGCATCACCGATTTAAGAAGTTCGGTCGGCCATCGACCGATGCGAAAGGCGCGTTGCAGGTTCTCGCGGCCATTGATAAGGGGCACAGTTTCTTCTGCACGCAGTATGGGCAAGTTATGATTTCTGCTGCGGCAAGCCTTGGCTGGGTGGATCGCGCGCTGGCCCTGCGGCGGCACAAAGGCGTCAATAAGAAGGGCGGCTCGACCGAACACACCTCGACCGAAATTTGGTCCAACCAGTTTGGCAAGTGGATCATGCTCGATCCGACCAGCAACATGTATCTCGAAAAGGACGGGATCCCGCTGAACGCCTGGGAGATCAGGGAGGAGTGGTTTTACAACGAAGGAAAAGAGCTGGTTGTCGTCGTCGGCAAGAATCGAAAACGTTACAGCAAAGGCGATCTGCCGGTTCATTTGGCAACGTTCCAGGGCTTCGGAGCTCTGACGATCGAACCGGACGAGCTCGATAAGTATGGCTTCATCGGCTACATCCCGAACACCGATATCATGGATTCGGGCTACGACTACGGGAAGATGTTCATCGTCCACGACCAAGTCTGCGAGGGAACCAAATGGCATACGCGAGATCTACCCGCAAATCCTGTAACGGACCCGTATTTCCCGATTGGGCAGTCGGCATTGAGTCTGAAGAGCGATGGCGGAAAACTCATGGTTTCCTCGAAAACCATGACGCCGAACTTTAAACGATTTGAATCTCGCAGCGACGGCGGCGATTGGAAACCCGCTGCTGCTACCTTCGAATGGAAGCTGAAGGCTGGAGCGAACCACTTGGAAGTGAGAACGGTCAACGCCTTCGGAGTCACCGGGTCGGTTTCCACGGTGGAACTCCAATTGAGTAAATAGAACCCATGAAAAAGACCATCTGCCTTATCGCGCTGCTGGCGCCCTTGCAACTTTTTGCGAAGCCCGTCGCGTCCTCCGCCGAAGTCCTTCAGCCGTTCGTGGACAAGCATGAACTCGCCGGTGCAGTCGGGCTCGTCGCCGACAAGGACAACATCCTCGCAGTCTCAGCTGTGGGCTTCGCGGATATCGCTGCCGGTCGGAAATTGCAAGCCGATGCGATGTTTTGGATTGCCTCGCAGACGAAGGGGATGACGGCGGCGGCTGTGATGATGTTGGTCGATGAGGGCAAAGTTGCGCTAGATGATCCGCTCGAAAAACACCTGCACGAATTCCGCGGGCAGATGGTCGTCGCAGAGAAAGATGGCGAGCACGTCTTGCTGAAAAAACCAGTGCATCCGATCACGATCCGCGAGGTGCTCAGTCATACGAGTGGCTTGCCGTTCAAATCTGTGATCGAGGAGCCAACGCTCGACGGATTGCCGCTCGCCAAAGCAGTGCGCAGCTACGCGATGACGCCGCTGCAGACCGAACCTGGCACCCACTACCAGTATTCTAACGCTGGCATCAACACCGCTGCGCGGATCATCGAGGTCATCACCGGAAAGAACTACGAGGACTTCATGCAAGAGCGCTTGTTCGGCCCGCTCGGGATGAAGGACACGACTTTCTGGCCGAACGAGGAGCAGGTTGCACGGCTGGCTAAATCTTACCGGCCGGACGCGGCGAAAACCAGCTTGGAAGAGTTCGGCCTAGACCAGCTCACGATGCCGCTCACGGATCGCCACCGCCGCTTCCCGATGCCGGCTGGCGGGCTTTTTTCAACAGCAGGGGACACGGCAAAATTCTGTCAAATGCTGCTCGGTCGTGGCGAGTTTGGCGGAAAGCGCTACCTGAGTGAAGCCGCGTTCAACGAACTCACCAAGCGCCAGACGCCCGCATCACTCAACCAAAGCTACGGTCTGGGACTTTCCGTCGGCGGCGACTGGTTCGGGCACGGCGGGGCGCACGCGACCAACATGGAGATACGACCCGATGAGGGACTCGTGCTAATTTGGATGGTGCAGCACAGCGGCTATCCGGGCGAGGGCGGTAAGGCGCAAGGCATGTTTAAGAGCTGGGCGCGGCAGAAATTCAAATAGCGGCCGATGAGAAGTTAGGTAGTTGCCAACGGCAGGGGATCAGTCTATCCTGCTCACAGCCAAGGTGTAACGATGAACCCCAGCCTGACCTTTACATCCCTGCTTGCGGTAGTTTTTCTGAGCATCGCCGGCATTGCGGCTGCCCAAGATCAGCCGCGATTTCCGGATCCGATCAACGTCGATATCAACCCGATCGGATCTGACGAATCGGTGAAGTGGGACTACCCGATCACCTATGTCCGCGCGCAGTGATCCGGCGACAAGAGTCACAAGCGCTTCTACACCGATTTCTCCTCGCCGGTGACAATGGAACCTGGCGCGGATCTCATGCTGCTGCATCCCGACGGGCGCGAGGAAGTCCTCGCAGTGGGCGGAGATGGGTCGATCACCGATCCCTTCGTCTCCCTCGATGGGAAGTGGATTTACTACACGCGGATCTACAATTTGAAGAAAGCTAGCCAATGGAATCCGCCGCGTGAGGGCGCCGATATTTTCAAGATCCACGTCGAGACCAGGCGCGTCGTGCGTTTGACCAACCAGCAGTTCGTCCCCAATGACGGAGTCGCCGATTGGTCCGACGACTACCGCTCTCCAGAGAAAGGGAAATCGCACATCGACTACGGCGTCTACAACATGGGCGCCAGCCCGCTGCCTGGAGGCAAGATCATCTTCACCTCGAACCGCGAGGGCGTGAAGCCGGCAAAAGGCTACCCGGCAGTCGCGCTCCAGCTTTTCGTCATGGACGATTGCGCTGAGAGTATCGATCCGGCTGACCGCTACCCTAACAATATCACCAAGATCGGCCACCTGAACCTCGGTTGTGCCCTCCACCCAGTTGCGCTCAAGGACGGGCGAGTCATGTTCAGCAGCCTTGAGTCGCAGGGAATCCGTGGAGAGATCCTCTGGGGCATCTGGACGATCCACCCGGACGGCACCAACTGGGCGCCGTTGGTGAGCGCCTTCGATCCCGGTGGGGCGCCAAACGGGTTCCACTTCCAGACACAGCTTGGCGACGGATCGATCGTCATTGAACAATATTACAACCAGAACAACAGCGGCTTCGGCGCCTATATCAAGATGCCGCCGTCCCCGCCGGATGGTTATGCTCCTTTCGGGCCGGCCTCGATGAAGCATGCTCGAAATGTGCCTTGGCGCTACGGGCGCTTCGACAACGCTAAGGGGAAATATTACCGCATGCCGTTCATGCCGACCGGAGCCGTTTCGATGACGCCTTTCACTTTCGGCCTAGAAGGTCCGGCCGACCGCTCGATTCTTGGCGATAAGAAGTCACCCGCGGTTGGCAAATTCACCCACCCGAGCGGCGCTCCGGACAACCATCTGCTGACAATTTATTCGCCCGGTCCAGTCAATCACCAGTACGAGTATCTGCCGCAGCTCGACGGGGGCATCTACTTGGCTAAGGGAGGCTCGATCATCGAGGAGCCTGCCGATTTGCTGCTGATCAAAAACGACCCCAACTACAACGAAAGCTGGCCGCGGGCGGTCGTTCCCTACGAGCGCGTCTACGGCGTCAAGGAACCAGCCGCTTTGGCGGCACTTACTAACAATGGTAAGATCCACGCCGCGCTGCCGGAGGGGACGCCGTTCGGGATCGTTGGATCGTCGAGCCTCTACAAGCGCGAAACCTATCCGAACGGCACTGTCCCTGATGGCAAAGTGGTTGCTGAGTATCCCGGTGGAAACGATCCGTGGAAGGGGCTCGACGCATTTACCAGCCACGGCAACGGCATGCCGATCAACTGGCACAACCAGGGCGCCGACGCCGGTCTTTATTCGAACGACGACATCCACGCCGTGCGAATACTCGCGATGGAGCCGACCACTGACCGGCAACGCGGCGAGCGCAATGGGCGCCGATTCTACAATCATGCCACCGAGCGACTGCGCATCCTCGGCGAGATCCCAGTGCGAAAATTTGGCAAAGATGGCGAACAGCCGATCGATCCGGACGGGCATCCTGACACGAGCTTTCTCGCGAAGATTCCAGCTGACACCGCGTTCACCTTCCAGACGCTCGACAAGCGCGGCATCGTCCTGAACATGTCGCAGACCTGGCACCAATTGCGGCCAGGCGAAGTGCGCAACAACTGTGGCGGCTGCCATGCCCACAGCCAGACCTCGACGGATTTCAATAAGACGGCGGCGGCTCAGGATCATTACAAGCTGTGGGATCTGACCAAGAAAACACCTCTCATCACCGGCAGGGGTCGTGACCAATCGTCGCAACGCTGGGACGCTGCAGATGCGAGCGGGTTGCGCCTCGACAAAAAAGAAGTCGCCGACGTCGAATACTTTCGCGACATCCGGCCGATTCTCGACCGGAGCTGCGTTGCTTGTCACACAAAGAAGGATGGCAAGCCCGCAGGGAATCTCGTGATGGATGCCGACGATGAGGAGATTCAATTCCGCCATTTCGGCAAGTTCCCCGGCAGCTACTATCGCCTCGCACTCGATGAGAAAGCGCAGTTCGGCCACAAGCCGGTCGGCTACGACAGCTGGGGCTACCCGAACGCGAGCCGCTACATCCGCAAGTTGCAAGCGCGCCGGAGTCTGTTGATCTGGAAGATTTTCGGCGGACGGCTCGACGGATTCAGCAACGACGACCACCCGTCTGAATCGAAGCCTGGCCAACGGGATCTCGTTTTGAAGGGCGAGCCGGTCGATATGAAAAAATTTCGCGCCAAGTGGGATCTCGATTTCACTGGCAAGCAGATGCCGCCCCCGAAAGCGGTCGAGGAGGGCAAGGTGAAAGCCCTGAGTGACGAGGAGCGTAGGACGATCGTGCGCTGGATCGATCTCGGGTGTCCGATTGATCTCGACAAGGGCGTCGGAAAAGGTGGCTGGTTCGCCGATGACAACCGCCCGACTTTAACATTGCAACAACCCGCAAGTGATGCGCGCGAATTTGAGAAGATCGTCGTCGGCATGCACGACTATTATAGTGGGCTCGACAGCGAGAGCTTCGCGGTAGAGGCATCCTTCCAGATTGGCGAGATTGCTGCAGGTGAAAATTTCGCGCCGCGCTTGAAGGCTGTGGCGGATGGCGCTTGGGCGCTCGTGTTGGAGAAGCCGATACAGATTCCTGAAGGCGGACGTCTACGCGTTTCCGTCAAGGACAAAGCGGGTAACGAGTCTCAGATCGTCCGGCGCTTCGGCTCGTCCCCAAAGGGTGCCGGGAAGGTACACGTTTCTGAAGACTTCGAGACGGAGATTGAGAAACGATGGTGGCTGCGCGGGAAACCCGAAACGAAGAATCTGGCGCCGAGCTTGTCGTCGATCCCGAACACCCGCGCGATGCGTGCTGCTAAGACCAAAGACTTCGACCGCAAGATGGGCGACCAATCGAAGAGTTACAAGGCGGTCATCTTCAACCCCGTGCCCGGGCCGCCGATGGGCGCGCGCACCCGGCTCTCGTTCCGGTATTGGCTAAGCGGCAGCGACAGAATCCGCGCGCAGATTTACAGTCTGAGCAACAACTATCACCGGCGCCTCGAACTGAATGGTCTAAGTCAAGGCGGCTGGCGATCTGCTGACATCGACTTGACGCTCGCGCGTCGTCCGGATGGCAGCGGCGGGCCGCTGTCGCTCGATGAGCGGATCGATGATATTCAGTTTTACATCGACCCGGGCGCCGAGTTGCTGATCGACGATATCGTTCTCTACGATGGCGCGCCACCGACTCTCCCACGGCGTGTGATTTTCACCGGCTGGTTCGACACCGGCGTCCAGGGAAAGGAGTGGCCAGGAGATTTCGAGATCGTCGAGCACGAGAAACCGCTCACCTGGGACGCAGCGGAATCAGTGCCTAACAAAGCCACCGGACGGCCTTGGGTTCGCATCGATATGCGCGGCGAACGCGCGCTCGGCGAGAGCAACGCACTGTCACTCCGCTACCGGCTGTCGGCGCCTGGAGAGTTACGATTCTCGCTTGCCCGTCGTGTTGGTGATCAGGTCGAAGAGATCGCCGAGTACACGGTCGCCGAACCGGAGGCCGCTAGTTGGGCGACGATTCGCTGGGATTTCCCCTCCAAACTAGGTCAATCCGCCACGGAGATCCAAATTCACACACCAGCTGACGCCGAGTTGCTAGTCGATGATGTGCTGCTCTTCGAGCCATGATGGGCTTTGGATCATTTGGTGATTGGGATTCGCAAGCCTAGCTCGCCGCGATCCCTGGCGAGTTCGACTCGCACCGCGATTTCGCGTACGGCGCTGTCGCCTGAGGGCGGTGTTAGAGTAACGTCCGGCCCAGATCGCTCGACGCCCGAGAACGGTGGGCGATGACCTTGTATCCTTGGGCTCCGGTTAGGGTGAACACTGTGGTTTGGCCGCGCTTTGGTTTTTTAGACGGCGGAGTCAAGGTGGCGCGTGGTGTTTCTAGGTTTCCTGCGAGCCCTTCGCACCCTTGAACTCTTGGCCATCACTAAAATTCCAATCTGCCAACTCATCGAGCCGGACTACGGTTTTGATATCGGCTCCAGCGACGGGAATCGGGGGCGAGGTGACGCGGGCATCGTTAATCCACAGCGTCCTCACTTTGTTCGCGCCGTGGTTGCCGAGGAGTAAGTAGATCGCCGTCGCTGGCCCCTGCCAGTTGCCGTCTTTGGCACCGCCCCAATATTCGTATTTGCCGACTCCGGTGAATGCGTCCGTCTGGCCGCGACGTTTGAAGAAGCGTTCGAGCGGTAGGTCGATGCGCTGCCAGTCGGTGCTCGGCTTGGTCTTCAGGTTGAGCTGGTGCGTTTGACCGCTGGAGTCGTTCAAACGCAGTGTGAATTGCTCGATGTCCGGGCTGCGGATCCACATCGACAGCTCGCGGATCTCGACCCTGTCCAGGTTGTGACCGACTTGATCGTAGCCACCGCCGCCGGTGAAATCTCCGACTAGTTTTAATGTCGGCTTGCCTTCGCGGACGGCCCCGGCATCGACACTCAACGAGCCCGTCGCTCCGGGAAATTCCGCCCCGTTGTTAAAACTCCACTGCTTGGCTGCGCTCGTAGCCTCGATCAGTGCCGTGGACTCCTGGGCGGCGGAAGGCAGGCTGCCGAGCAAAACGGAGAAGGAAATGAGAAGCAGGGGGCGTCTGCGCATGGGGGATCCGAATGAAATATGGCGCAAATAGCAAGCGACATCGGTGTTCACTCAGCTAGAATTTCGAATGAAGGCGTATTTCCAACTATCGATTTTCATACTCGCATTCGCGTTAATTCTTGGTTGTCCCGGCCGACTAAAAGGCGAGGACTGGCCAGGGTTTCGCGGCCCCGCCGGCATGGGCGTTACGACTGAAAAGGGATTGCCGCTCGAGTGGGGTGGGGCGGATTCCAAGAACGTCCTCTGGAAATCGCCGCTGCCACCGACCGTTCTCCAAGGCGATCCAGATCACAACCAATCCAGCCCGGTAGTTGTTGGCGGAAAAGTATTCGTTACCACCGCGCATTGGGCGAAGGGCGTTGATAAAACCAAGCAGGCGCCGGAGCATCACATCGCGTGCTACGATGCCGAGACAGGCAAGCAGCTGTGGGATACCAAGGTGGAGGCGGGGCCATGGGTGTTGACCGATTTGCGGGGAGGTTACGCAGCACCGACGCCATGCGTCGCACACGGTAGGGTGATCGCGGTGTTCGGTTCCTCGATCGTTCACGCGCTAGATCTCGCAGGCAAAGAGGTTTGGTCGCATACCATCAACGATCACGAAAAATTTGACGTCGCCCTGCCGGCGAGCCCGGTCATCTACAAGGACACCGTCATTCTCCAGCTCGACAAGAAAAAACCGGCGTCGAAATTGCTCGCACTCGAGGTGAAGACCGGCAAAGCCCGCTGGGAGAAAGCGCGCCCGGAAACCGAGTTCAGCCACATGACGCCAGTTCTCGCACAGGTCGGAAGCAAAGCGCAGCTCATCGTGTGTGCGACCGACGAACTGCAGGGCGTGAATCCCGACAACGGCGAGGTGGTCTGGTTCGCAGAGTGGGGGCGCTCCATCTGGCCGGTCTCGTCACCCGTGGTGGCGAACGGACTCGTCTACGCGATCGGAGGTCGCGGTGGTCATCCTGGTTTGGTTGTCGATCCCACCGGTACGGGCGACGTCAGTAATACTCACGTGAAGTGGAACATCGGTCCCGCCTCGGAGGGGCTCTCATCGCCAGTCACATTTGGCGAGTATGTCTTCCGCCTAAACTCGCCCAACGTATTGCGCTGCTCGAGAATTTCTGAGGGCGACGAGTTGTTTAAAGAACGTCTCGAAGGGGTGAACTCCTCCGTCAGCCCGATCGTCGACCCAGACGGCCGTATCTATTTTGCTTGCGCAGGAAAGACGCTGGTGATCCAGGCTGGCGAGGAACTCAAAGTGCTCGCACAGTCCGATCTAGGTGACCCGTCCCTAGCGGCCGCCGCAGTCTCGGGCGGCAGGATTTTTCTCAAAGGGACGAAGTTTCTTTATGCCATCGGTAAGCCCCAGTAGACCATGAAGATCCTGACCAGAATTATCTTTCCGATTCTTGCCTTCGTTTGCACTCCGGTTGGCGCACAACCTCTTCCGCGCAGCGAACCCGAGGATCAAGGGCTCTCCTCAAGTCAATTACTTGAATTTGTCGACGCACTCGATAGCAAGATCGACGGCATACACAGCGTGATGGTCTTGCGTCACGGCAAGGTGGTTGCGGAGGGATGGTGGGCGCCGTATTCGGCTGAGAGTAATCATGTCCTGTATTCCTTGAGTAAGAGCTTTACCTCGACGGCGGTCGGCTTTGCTGTGGCCGAGGGGAAGGTCGATCTATTCGATCCCGTGCTGAAGTTCTTTCCAGACGATGCGCCTGCGGATCCGAGCGGCAACTTGAAGGCGATGCGGGTGCGCGATCTGTTGACGATGTCGACCGGCCACCAGGACGAACCGCCAACCTCGCCCGAGAAGATGTCGGTCGTGTCCTTTCTAGCCCATCCAGTTCCGCACAAACCGGGCACCCATTTCCGATACAACACCGCGGCCACCTTCATGCAGTCGGCGATCGTGCAGAAGGTGACTGGGCAGACGCTACTTGAGTATTTGAAACCGCGTCTGTTCGAGCCCTTGGGAATTGCGGATCCGCTGTGGGATACGAACTTCGAAGGGATCTCGCTCGGCGGCTACGGGCTGCGAGTGAAGACCGAGGACATCGCCAAGTTCGGGCAACTGTATCTTCAGAAGGGCGAGTGGAATGGGAAGCAATTGCTGCCAGAAACGTGGGTCGAGCAGGCGATTTCACGACAGATGTCGACCGGTAGCAACCCGAACGGCGATGGGGATCAGGGATACGGATTCCAGTTCTGGCGCTGCCGCCACAATGCCTACCGTGGTGTTGGTGCCTTTGGCCAATATTGCGTCGTGATGCCTGACCAGGACATGGTAATCGCGATCACCAGTGGGGAGAAGAATATGGGCGCTATTCTCGATGTCATCTGGGACAAACTCCTGCCGGCGGCGGGCGAAGGTTCCCTAGCTGCGAACGCCGAAGGTGTGAGTGCGTTGCGCAAGCGGCTTGCCGGGCTCGAGCTGGCGCTGGCGAAGGGGCAGGCGACACCAGATGCGGCACGGAACTATCTCGACAGGCTTTATAAGTTCCCCAAGAACGAGCAGGGGTTCGAATCGCTGAAGCTCTCGACGGCACTCGAAGGCGGGGGCTTGGAACTCGTTACGCGGGTCGATGGGGTCGAGAACAGAGTTCCATGTGGCTTTGGAAAATGGATGAATGGACGATCCCCGTATGCGGGTGGACATCTGGCGCAGTTCCCCGATGAACCGGTGGCGAGCAGTTTTGCTTGGGCGGACGATCACAGCTGCCTCATCAAGCAGTTTGCCTACGAGACACCGTTTGGCGCTAGCTTGAGACTGAGTTTTGCGGGAGACGAGGTCACCTTCGAGCGCGAAGGCAACGTCGGGTTCGGTCCTACGACGCGGAAGAAATTGGTCGGCCACGCTAGAGTTGGTCACACAGCGCCCCGCATCGCGCAGCTTCCTCCAGGCGGCCTTGTGCCGGATGCTGAGGTTGATGAAAATGGGGTGATCCACGTCGCGTTTTTGTTGGGTGGGGATGTTCTCTATATCCAATCAACAGACGAGGGACAGACGTTCTCGAAACCGGTGCGGGTAAATACCGAAGCAGGTTTCGCCAGCGGGGGGCAATTCCGTGGACCGGATCTCGCCATCGGCAAAAACGGAAAAGTCCATGTTATCTGGTACAACGCTGGCTATCAACAGAAACGTCCACACAACCAATGGGGTGTCATGTATTCGCGCCTGGACGAGAAGACGATGCGCTTCGAGAAGGCGCGCAACTTGAACAAGCTCCCTAGCGACAATTTTTCGCTGGCTGCAGACTCGACCGGGCGGGTCGCGGTGATCTGGATGGCAGGGAAGATTAACGCAACTCTGTCTGCTGATGGCGGAACAGATTTTACAGAGCCTGCCGATCTCGGAGTCGATCCGTGTGAGTGTTGCGGCTCGCGGGCGACCTATGCGCGAGATGGCAGCCTGCTGGTTCTCTACCGCGACAAGACGGACAACCTGCGGGATACGAATGTGGCGACATTGGCGACCGGGGCTGCGAAGTGGAGTAATCGCGTGATCAGCGAGTCGCCATGGCTGATCACCTCATGCCCGATGACTGGCTCCTTCCTTGGCGAGTCGAAAGCCGGAATCGCAGCGGCTTGGGAAACCAGTGGGCAGGTCTTTTTCAGGGTTGGGCTCGGTGCTGGAACGAAGGAAATTCGTGTGGCAGAGAAAGGGCGCTACCCGGTCGTATTGACTTCCGGTGGCACGACTCTGGTTGCGTGGAAGGACGACAAGCAGCTCAAGTGGCAGGTCTTTGATCGTGAAAATCGTTCTGTTGGGAAGCAGGGGAGGCACACTGGTACGCACCCGGATCGCCCGGCCGGAGTGGTCGCGAAGTCTGGACGCGTGATCCTGATCCCTTGATGGCACGATGAGGATCCCAAAACGATTCAGCATTGCGGTTCTGACCTTGGTTGGGGCGCTCGCGGTATTTGCAGACGAGCCGGCGTCGTTTTTGAAAAACCATTGCTACGAATGCCACGACGCGGATTCTGCGAAGGGTGACCTGAATTTGGAGAATCTTTCGATGGATTTGTCGGACAGTGATCGGATGGGCGTCTGGACACTTGTGCACGATCGGGTGGCACGTGGAGAAATGCCGCCTGCGGATGCCGATCAGCCATCCGAGGCAGCCCGGGATCGGTTTAAGGTGTCGTTGGCGGGAAGCTTGACGGAGGCGCACCGAGTCCGGCGCGAGGTGGTGTTACGTCGGCTCAACCGTGTCGAGTTCGAGAACACGGTGCGGGATCTCTTCGACATCGACGTGTTTTTACAGGAGATGCTACCGGAGGATGCCTCAGCCCACGGCTTCGACAATATCGGTGCGGCGCTTTCGATTTCGACCGAGCAGATGCAGGCCTATCTCGAAGCCGCTGATGCCGTCTTGGACACGGTTTTCGGATCGGAACAGGAACCCAAGCGCATTTCGAGCACTCTCAACCTCCGCGACATCATCAAGGAAGATGGCGGGACGAAAACCGTGCGAATCACCGAGGACGGCGTTGTTTTGTTCAACTCCGGCTACAACCCATCGGTGTTGCGCAGCCTGAACACTCCGGGTCCCGGCCTCTACCGTGTCCGGATTCAGGCGAAGGCGGTGCAGACTGACAAGCCGGTGACGATGCTAGTCTACGGTGGCGTCTGGGGAAGGCGCGACAAGCACATCATCGGCTTCTTTGATATCCCGCCGGGTGAGATGACGTCCGTTGAGTTCACCGATCGGCAATGGGAGCGCGGCGACACTTTTGAGATCTATCCCTTCGACACTGTCCATCGCCAGACCGACCCGGACAAATACGACGGGCCGGGGCTTTTCGTCGGCGATGTCACGGTTGAAGGGCCGGTCGAAGTGTGGCCTCCGCAGAGCCGGTCGAGTCTCCTTGGCGCCACAGATCCGAAAACGGGCACGCTCGAGGACTCGGAGCAGATCTTCCGCGAGTGGTTGCCCCGAGCATTCCGGCGTCCACTTGGTGCAGATGATCTGGGGCCGGTCTTGGAGCTGGTTCGATCGGCGTTGGATGCTGGAAGGCCATTCGAGAGCGCGTTGCGCTCTGGCTTGAAAGGGATGCTCTGCTCGCCGGAGTTTCTGTTCCTCGAAGAATCCGGCGAGAAATCTCTATCGGATCACGCATTGGCCTCGCGACTGTCCTATTTCTTGTGGAACTCGATGCCCGATACCGAACTGTCCAAGCTGGCGGATGACGGGCGTCTGCACGAGCCAAAAGTCCTGAAGCAGCAGGTGGAGCGGATGTTGGGCGAACCTAAGGCGAAACGTTTTACCGAGAACTTCACCGGCCAGTGGTTGATGTTGCGGGAGATCGATTTCACGCTGCCAGACAGCAAGCTGTACCCGGACTACGACGAGCTCTTGAAACGCTCGATGGTCGCCGAGTCGCACCGCTTCTTCCAGGAGATCCTCGATTCCAATCTGAGCTTGGAGAATTTCATCGATTCGGATTTCGTCTTCGCCAACGAGCGGCTAGCAAGGCACTACGGGATCGAGGGCGTCACGGGACAGGCGTTGCGCAAAGTTTCGCTCTCGCCTAAGAGCGTGCGTGGCGGAGTGTTGACTCAGGCGAGTGTGCTCAAGGTCACCGCGAACGGGACGACGACCTCTCCCGTGACCCGCGGGGTTTGGATCTTGGAGAATCTGATCGGTAAACCATCACCTCCACCGCCGGCAGGTGTCCCAGCAGTCGAGCCAGACATCCGCGGCGCAACGACGATCCGCGAACAGTTGGACAAGCATCGCAACACGGAGTCGTGTGCGCGTTGTCATCGCCACATCGATCCGCCCGGCTTCGCCTTGGAAAGCTTCGATGTCATCGGTGGTTGGCGCGATTTCTATCGGACGGTAGGGGCAGGCAAGTGGATCGAACGGGATCCGCGCTATCCCCACCGGCATCTGCAATACCGCCACGGGCCAAACGTTGATCCGCATAGCGAATCTTCCGACGGCAAGCCCATCGCCGACATCCGCGACTACAAGAGACTCCTGATGGCAGAGAAAGATCAGGTTGCGCGCTGCCTCACAGAGAAACTCCTCACCTACGCGCTCGGGCGTGGGCTGGGATTCTCCGACCGTCCTGAAGTCGAGGCGATCGTCGCCAAGCTGAAACATCAGGGCTATGGTTTTCGCACGCTCGTGCACGAGATTGTTCAAAGCCGTGCGTTCCAAAGTCCGTAGTTGCCATGAAATCTGCCCGTCACTTTAATCGCCGCACCTTCCTCCGCGCTTCCGGGGTCGCCATGTGCCTGCCGGTGCTCGAATCGGTGGGAGAGGGGAGTGATGCCGGAAAGCCCAAGCGACGGCTGATCGCGATCGGGCTTGGCCTCGGGCTGCATGCTCCGAATCTCATCCCAGAAACGGCAGGTCGCGACTACACGCTGACGCCCTATCTTGCACTGCTGAAAGAGTTCCGCCATAACCTCACGATCGTCTCCGGCACTTCTCACCCCGAGGTTGATGGCGGTCACTCCGCGGAGAAATCATATCTGACGGCAGCTCCTCATCCGGGAAGCACCAGTTTCAGGAACTCGATCTCGATCGATCAACTGGCGGCGCGCGAGATCGGGCTCGCCACACGATTTAGCTACCTGCCCTTGAGCGATTATGGCAACAGCCTCTCGGTTTCACGCAGCGGTGTCCCGGTGCCCGGGCAGAGTCGGCCGTCGGTGGTGTTCGCGAAGATGTTCCTCGAAGGTCGTCCCGAAGAAAAAGCGCGCCAGATCGAGCGTCTCAAGGAAGGGCGGAGCGTGCTCGACATGGTGCAAGGCAAGGCGCGCCGGATGCAGAAGCGCGTCAGCAAGCGCGACGGCGAAAAGCTCGACGAATACTTCACCGCGGTGCGCGAAACCGAACAGCGATTGCTGAAAGCGGAAGCTTGGGAGAATCGCCCGAAACCCAAAGTCGACTACCGGCAACCGAAGGACATCGCCGGCCACGCCGACATCATTGGTCGCGCGCGTTTGATGTACGACATGGCGCAGCTCGCGATCCAGACCGATTCGACGCGTCTGATCACCTACGCGATCGGCGGCCCTACCGAGGCGCCGGCGATTCCCGGAATTTCAGACGGATACCACAATCTGTCGCATCACGGAAAAGATCCGGGGAAGATCAAGCAGCTCACGGTCGTCGAGTCAGAGCATTTCAAAGCCTTCGCCGACTTCCTTGGCCGGCTCAAAGCGACCGAGGAGGACGGCTCCAATCTACTCGAACGGACGACGATCCTCTTCGGCTCCCATCTTGGCAACGCCAGTAACCACAACACGACTAACATGCCGATCCTGCTGGCCGGCGGCGGCTTCAGGCATGGCCAACACTTGGCCTTCGATCAGGCGAACAACTACCCGTTGCCGAACCTCTACGTCTCGATATTGCAACGCCTTGGGATCGAGACCGACAAGTTTGCGTCGTCGACGGGAACGATGCGCGGCTTGGAGATGGGGTAGTCGACGCCGCCGATTCCGCTTCCAAATTCGTCGGAACTGCCTATGGTCAAAAGTGATAAGGTGATCATCGCAACTTGGCGAACGCTTGGTATCCCTTTCAAACCCAAGACTCAAATACAAACCATGATGAACGCGACCAAACGAACCAAGCGCCCGCTTTCTGCGGCAATCTGTCTGCTACTGGCCGCGTGCCTCTGCATGGCGAGTTACACGATCGCCCACGCAGATGACGAGGACGAAAAGGAAAAGGACAAGAACGAACGTCGGGAAAACACCGAACGCGAACGCGAGAGAGCGCCTGAAGCAGTTCGAGAACGCGAGGGCGAGCGCAAGCGCGAAACTGAGACTGAGAAGTCGGGGGTGCGAGAGCGTGGAGGAGATCGAGAGGGGGCACGTGAACCTGAGCGCAGAAGAACCGCAGAGCGCTCGCCTTTTGCCGAGATCGAGCAGGCGATTCGAGTTGCTCAGGAGCGAGGTGACGAGCGTCAGGTAGCGAGTTTGAAAGAGCGGCTGCGGGTCGCGCAGGCGGAGCGAGCGACGCAGGCGGAGCGCAGGGCGCGTCCACAGGAGCGTGGACGCGACGGGGATGAATTCGAACGGCATGTCAATCAGATCAAGGAGCGTATGAAGGAACTGACTGCTGCCGGCAAGCATGATGAAGCCGAGAGGGTTGAGGAGGAACTACGGCAGATATTGCGTCGGCGGAAAGATCAGGAAGAATCAGTAGCCCGCGAGAGGCGTGCGCCTCGTGAGCCGGAGAGTCGCGATCGGAACGAGCGGGGTGGTGACGCCCTTGATGGCGATCCGGCTGCGAGGCTCGAGCGGCGCATGGCAGAGATGTCGCGCAACATGGAAGAGATGTTGCGTGCCATGCAAGAGATGCGTGCCGAGTTGCGGCGCATCCGTGGCGGTGGAGGTGAGCGCGATGAACCCAGAGAACGGGGAGATCGAGCGCAACCCGAAAAACGATCCCGCTAGAGATCTGAAGCGCCACTGCGTCGAATTGGCATATTCGCATCTCCGGCCTTGCCGGTTGGAGAGGTTTAGCTTCAAGCCGTTCGGACTTGCCCCGTAAGACAGGTTTCCAACCTGTCTTGGACAACTTAGAAAACTGTCCAACGAGCAAATCTAACTAACTCCATACAGATCAAGTCACTTCACTGGCGGCTGGTAGCCCGCTGGCGGTTGGACGACTTCGAAGTCGGCGCCTTTGACCTTGCGCAGCTCTTCGTGGATGGCAGGGATGCGCGGGTCGGGGGCGATCGAAATCGCCCACTCGATCCCGTTGTCGGCAACAAACATGCCGTACTTTTTTAAGCCATCGAGGATCGTGCGCACGGTGGGCGAGAATCCGCTCGTATCGAAGTCTTGACGCAGCCGGAAGCGTTCGCCCATGCGCGGTAGATCCTCGTCGTTGCTGTGGCCGGCGTGGTGCGTTGCGGGGTAGACGTAGGCCTTGCGGCTACGGCGAATCGTGAAGCGCATGGCGTGCTCGACCGCACCGCGCTGCAGTTCGTCGTGGCGGATGACCGCGGGGAAGATAGGCAAGCCCGCAGCGTCGGCTGAAGTCCAGCCGTCTGGACGCAAGCGGTTGATCCTGAGGTCGAACACGGAAATCTGGTCGGCCGCCCATCCACCGCCCGTGCGCCCCATCACGAAGAACTCGTATAGTTTACCGCCGGTCGGGTCGACGATGATCGCGTGTCGGTCGCCCTCGTAATTTGCGGGGCGGTGCTGCACTTCGGCCAGAGTCGGTTTCTTGCCGTCCCGGTGGTACCATTTCGGCCAGCCTTCGATTGGCAGGCTGTCCGGCACCGGGCACGGGCCGCGATCCGATTCACCGGGATAGGCCGCGATCTTGACTGCGACCTTCGGCTGATCCGGGGGCACGATCACATAGCACATATCCTCGTTCGCCCGAAGCACCTTGTCCCTGCCGATGCTGGCGACCATCTCGCGCGACTGCGGATGCAGCGGCCAATCCGACACCACCAAGTTCCATGGGTTATCCGGCGGGAAAACTTCCAACGCGGACAGGACGGCGTCGGCCTCGGCGGTGTCGAAAGCGATGACCTTGTCGACCTTCGGCATCGGTGTTGCCTTGATTCTCGTCAGGCGGGCAGGGTCTCCGCTCACCGTCGTGAGTTTACCAGCTGCGTACGGGCTGGCGGCGCTGGCGCCGTCGAGCCGGATGTCCCTGAAATACAAGGTCGGCGTCTCACCGGCCCCACAGGCGATGTACCATCTGATCACCTTGGCGAGGTCGGGGCTCGAGCCGTTGACGTTTGTCAGCTCGCCGATGGGGATGGCGACTGCATTTTTACCGGGCTTCAACTCGATCGGCCACACGACCCGTGTCTGATAGCTGGAGGTGCGTGAGTGTTTGACGTTGAACTCGAGGATTGCCTTTGAATTGCCGGGATTGAAAATCTGAAACTGGATGCTTTCGAACGCGGTCCAGTTTTTCACCTTCGACGAGCGGTCGCCAAAGCTGTCGCCGGCGGCAAAGTCGACCTTCAGTGCTTTGTCGCCGAGAGCGTCCAACTCTTGGATCGACATTTTGGTCAAGCCTCCGCTTCCCGTATCGTTGGGGATCGCGCCTCCCGAAACGTTGAGCAAGGTGGCGCTGGACGATGACGGCCTAACTGGCGCCTGGCCGAGCGCAGCGCTGCCGAGATAGCCAGCAAGGGCGACTAGCCCCGCCAGCGAGAATACATTGGGTTTCATGGTGTGATTGTAAGGATAACGGATCACTCCAAATCAACCGCTCTCAATCGCACGAAGCGCTCCGAGACCGATGCTTTGGGTGTCATGTCGCGGGCGTCCCATATCTGGAACAAGGGGTTGGAATCATCGACTAGCGTTTGCACGACGTCGGTCACTGCGCTGCTCCATGATTTCAAATCCCCGGACACCTCGGCGGACAAAGATGCATTGCCTGCGACCCGGGCACGCTGGTAGCGCAGTGTTAGGAAGCCGCCTTCGATTCGCGGTTGGGGAAGGTCTGCCCGATTCGCCACCAGCGGGTCGAGGGCGAGGAGAAACTCCATCAGGTTCGTGATCCCATCTTCGTCGGGGTCGGCGTCTTTGGCTGTCATTTGCTGGTTCGGCGCACCAAAATTCAGAACGACCCAACGGTCGTAGTCGGGCGTTGGGAGGGGATCGATTCCCGAACTTAGCGCCCTCAGACGAATGAACCGCCTGGAG
>JBLHKE010000044.1:0-19521 GCA_047619485.1 Verrucomicrobiales bacterium
CCACCGTCACCAGCGCGGCAGCTCCGCGTGCGTTCAACTCTTCGATGGCGGCGTCGTCACGCGGATCGATCTCGACGACTCCAGAATCTTCGACGACGATCTCCGGCTTGAAATCGCCGAGCTTGTCGATCTTGTGCGCCAGCTGATCGTATTTTTCGCGCGAGGTGAAAACGGCCACGGTGTGGTCACCGCCAAGCTTGGTCTCGCCGATTACGATTTTCTCGGAAGCACGCCGGACATAGTCGAACGGATCGTAGGAAAGCTTGGCCGCGACCTGGATCACATCCCCATCGGCAGCACGCCCGCTGAAGAGACGAGCCAACGCGAAGGCGACTGGGATCTCATGCACGGAGTCTTCGGTGAGCGAGACGCGGATTGTATCGCCGACGCCGTCGCTCAACAGTGAACCTATCCCGATGGCACTCTTGATCCGACCGTCCTCGCCATCACCAGCCTCGGTCACCCCGAGGTGGATCGGATAGTTCCAGTCATCACCAGCTTCGGCGAGCCGGGCGACGAGCAGCCTGTAGGCCTCGATCATCACCTTCGGATTGCTCGCCTTCATCGAGAACAGGAAGTTGTGGTAGTCAAGATCCCGAGCGATACGCGCAAACTCCAGCGCGCTCTCCACCATGCCCAGCGGGGTGTCCCCATAGCGATTCATGATACGATCACTGAGCGAACCATGGTTCGTCCCGATGCGCATCGCGACGCCGCGCGCCTTGCAGCGCTCGACCAGTGGAGTGAATCCATCGCGGATGCGCTGCAGTTCTTCCTCGTATTCCTCATCGGAATACTCGCGCACGGCGAATTTTTTCGAGTCGACAAAGTTGCCCGGGTTGACCCGGACTTTCTCGACCCATAGAGCTGCCTCCATCGCGGCGTCTGGCTTGAAATGAATATCCGCCACCAGCGGGACATCGACGCCCTTGGCGATTAGCGCCGCTTTGATGTGCTCGAGGTTCGCCGCGTGCCGTTTCGTCTGGGCAGTGACGCGGACTATCTCACATCCCACCTCGACCAATCCGAGGGTTTCGGTGACACAGGCCTCGGTGTCGAGGGTATTCGATGTGAGCATCGACTGGACGCGGATCGGGTGATCACCCCCGATCGACACACCGCCAACCGTCACCACCCGGCTAGCGCGGCGTTGGTAGCGATAGGGATCTGCGCAGAAGTTGAGAGACGCTGAATCTGACATTGCTACTAGGGGGCGGCCGGTGCCTCTTTCTCAGGGCTCGACGGAGCCTCTGCAGATGTCGAGAAGGACGCTTTGGGCGGTGGACCTCGATCCTTCTTCTTGCCTCCAAATATATCAGTCGCATCGAAGAACGTGACGAACAGCATGAAACCGAACAGCGCCAGAACACACACCATCTGAACATATTCGAGGATCCGCACATTCACCGGACGGCGACGCACCGCCTCCATGATCGCGATCGTGATGTGCCCTCCATCGAGTACCGGGAACGGCAGCAGGTTTAGGATAGCGAGATTGACGTTGAGCAGAACACTAAACCAGATCGCCATCAGCCACCCATACTGCGGGTCGCTCAGCATCTTGAAGTAGATGTTCGCGATGCCCACGGCGCTGCTCATGTGCGTCGGGCTGATGTCAGATTTCGATGAGAACAATCCGCCGAGCGTGCGGAACATCATCGTCAGACTGTCGCGCATCTGCACCATCGGTTTCGGACCAGGCTTTGTAAGCGCCAGATCATCCGGTGCTTGCTGAACGATCCCCGCCATGAAGGGAATCTCATCGTCAGTCTCGAGCGGCTTGTCGAAGGTCGGTTTTTTAGGGGTCAGTTTGAGGGTCATGGTCTCCCCTCCGCGCTCGACCTCGACGGTGATTTCCTTGCCGTCGCTCGCCTTCACGAATTTTCCAAAATGCCCGTAACTGTGGACCGTCTCGCCATCCACTCTTTTGATTACGTCGCCAATCTTGAACCCCGCAATCTCGGCAGGGGTTCCACCCTTCACGTCCACAGCCATGAATTGGCCAACAATAGCCGGTTCCTGCGGCCCGACCCCGACCGTGCGGATCGGTGCCCGCCTGCTCCCCGGGATTGCAATTTTCTCGTAGCCGACCTTAAGCGCGATCTCCTTCCCATCGCGTTCGACCACCCAGTCCATGATTTCATTTTGCGAGAACATCACGCGCTCTACCACGCTGTCTACCGGTGTGCGGAAGTTGCGAATCGCAGTCCCGTCAATCGACACCACGCGATCACCTTCAAGGAGCCCAGCCAACTCCGCCGGACTATCTGTTTGAACATAGCCGATGTAGGTCGTCACATTCGAAGCGCGCTCGGGCTTGCCCAAAGTCCAAACCAAACAGGCGAAAAGGAAGGCTAGACCAAAACTGAACAGCGGGCCTGCGAACGCGACGATGATCTTATCCATCGGGGAAATTTTTGGCAGCACCTCCTTGCCGTCATCCTCCTTGCCCTCGATGGCATCCATTGGAGCCATCTGCGGGAGCGCGACGAACCCGCCAAGCGGAATCGTCCCCAGCCCCCACTGGACGCCATTGATCTCCTTCTTGATGATCGCCTTACCAAACCAGATTTGGAACTTCTCGATCTTCAGCCCCCGCCAGCGAGCGGCGAGAAAGTGTCCATATTCATGGACGACGATCATCAGGTTAAAGATCAGGATCACCTCAAAGAGGATCAGGATAAAACGGCCGATTCCGGCAAGAGTCTCAAGCATGGCAGACAGGTATTTGGGTAAAAAACAGCGAAAGGAGGCGAAAAAAGAGCCCGCAAATGAAAAACTTGCGGGGTCAGCCCCGGAAGATACCACGCCCCCAAAGCACCGCAACCCACGACCAACCACCACCATTTATCGACAGAGGTGTAATTCAAAGGGTCAGACCCATTGGGTTTGACTTGGCATTGGTTTCGGGTAGAATTGGGTGTGAGAAAAACACGTGCTTTTAGTCTTGGGGCAGCTGGTCGCAGCCATTTTTACCATTTGGTCAGTCGGACGGCGGGACAGGAACTCCTGTTTGGCGATGTGGAGAAGGAGACGTTCCAGCGAATCCTCCTCAAGCAGGTCAAATTCAGCGGGGTTACGCTCGTCGCCTGGTGCTTCATGGGAAACCATTTCCATTTAGTGATTGAGGTTCCCGACAAGGAATCCTCGCTCATCACCCAGACGGAGGCAATGGTCTTGGATCGGCTCCAAGTTTTTCGGGATGAACTCTCGACCCGCTTCCTCTTGAGCGATCTCGAGACTTGCCGCTCCAACGAAGATTTAGCCGGCGTCACGGCGATTGCCAATCGAGTGCGTGCCCGGTTGTTCGATCTCTCGAGGTTCATGAAGGAACTCAAACAGCGAATGACACTCGCCTACAACCTGAAACACGAGCGATCCGGCACGTTGTGGGAGGGGCGTTTCAAAAGCGTGCTGTTGGAAAGCGGTGACGCCGTCAAGATGGTAGCAGCCTACGTCGATCTCAATCCGGTACGCGCAGGCCTTGTCACTGATCCAAAAGATTACCACTGGTGCAGCTACGCCGCAGCAGTCGGCGGGATGAGGGTCGCGCGGGACGGGCTTGTCTATGCAACCCAGGGTCACGACCCCAACGCCAACTGGCAGAAAGCCTCAGAAAATTACCGACTGCTGCTATTCGGAGTCGCGGCGAAGAGCCACGACCCGAAGGCAGGGGAACGCGGTTCCATTACCCAAGAGCAAGCACGCGCGGTATTCGAAGCCGGAGGGAAACTCACTCTCGCCGAAGCCCTTCGGTGCCGGATCCGTTACTTCACCTCCGGCGTCGCACTCGGCAGCCGATCATTCATCGAGAATTTCTTCGCCGAGAAACGCGAGTATTTTGGGGAGAGACGCACCTCCGGAGCACGACCGATCCGCGGCGCTGACCTCGGCCGAGTTTTCACCGTGCGTGCGCTACGAGTCGACCCCATCGAGCCACCTGCGGCCGTGTATCCCGAGAGCTAAACAACAAGCAACCGCCGCTCACCTTCCGACAAGGGCGAGGCGCACTAGCACCCACGCACCAGTCAACGCGAGAACCGCCGCGGTCGCCCATCCGCATTTCTTCATCCATCCGCTCTCCTGGTAGCGACCCAGTTGACGGACATCCTTGCTCAGAGGAAGCGCCAGCAAGCAGCCGACCAAAAAGCCACCTGCGTGAGCGGCGTTGTCGATGTAGTCCTTCGCAAGCCACCCAAGAGCAGCCATAAATAGAACCGAGCGTACGATCGATTTCGCCAAGTCTGGTGGTAGAACCGCACGGTGGCGAAGCCCCACCACTAACAAAAATCCAACCAGCCCCAAGATTCCGCCTGACGCCCCAACCGACGGCTTGCCGGGCATCAGCGTGACGCTTGCGATCGAGCCGCCGAGCACCGACAGCAAAAACGTGATCAGCAAAACCGATCGACCATAGAAACGCTCGAGCACCTCGCCGACCGATTTGAACGCCATCATGTTGAACCCGATGTGCAACAGCCCGCCGTGAACGAGACCACAAGTCAGCAGCCGCCACCAATCGCCATCTAGCGGCTTGGTAAGTGCCGCCGCCTCGATGGTTTCACGCCCTTGGATCACAAACGCGTTCTGGAACAACCCTGCAAAAAAATCACCACTCCCCAAGGCCGCCGCCGCTACCTGAGCAACGAAGATTGCGATGATCGCCCGCACGCACCAGCGCGTCGCCAGCACGTCCCCCGCCCCGAGCCAAAAAGCAAACAGGGTACGCTGCCGGGTTTCATCAAACGTTGGCTCGCCCTGAATTTTGCGCCGCAGAGCGCCGATCAAATACTGACCCATCGGCACGACTCCAAAGAGCACAAACAGGATCAACACCATCTGCCAAGCCGAGTCTCTCGACTTGAAGGAATACAGCGCGATGGCGCCAAACAGACAGAGATTGATGAACGAGTTCTTCCTCTCGCTCGCCCGCCGGTGCCGCTCGCGCTCCTGCACAGCGGGCCATAGCTCCTCGACGATCGATGGAGGCGCCACCCGTTCGAACCCCGGCATCACGACCTGCACCGCCTCACCGCTCTCGACCTTCACTTTCAACTCCTCGAGCGTCGACCCGTGCAATGTGGGCTTGCGTCCCGGCCCGTCGATCGACACGTAGCCGTACTCGACCCCTGCGGGCTTCTCGGCCAAGTTCGGCTCTTCAGCCCAGGGCACTTTGGTTGTCTCAGACATCAAACGATCAGTTGGCCTTTGCCAATCGGGTCTTACCTCCAGACAGTTCGAGCACGCGCCTTGCGGCGACCAGCATCAGGAAGGGCACATTTACAAAAAAGATCATTAGGCAATAGATGTTCTGCTCGAACTCCAACTTCATCACCGTGATCGCCCCAACATGCAAGAAAACGAGTGCTGACCCGATCAAGAACGCCTTCAGACGCCCGTAGAGGCCTAACATGGCGGCAAATTCCGCCAGCAACCCAGGACCGAAAATGACCACAGCCACCCATGGGTGCGTTGTCACCGTGTCCTTGATCCATACCGCCCAGCCCGGGGCCTCCTGCGAGAGCGTGTTGTAGTAGTCCTGCCCCCAGGTCTTCTGGAGATCCACCCCAACGTGCCGGACCTGCCACATCCACTCGCCGCCGGAACGGATCATCTTGGTGATGGCGGTGGTCAGATAGATCGCAGCGATCGCCGACTGCGAGACAAACACCTCCATGCGATCGACATTCCACGCGTGGTGAAACCGGTAATGCTTATCAAAAAACTGCCCAGCCAACCAGCGAGCGGCACATAAAAGATGCCATCCACATTGGACCACCAAGATCATCGTGATGATCTGGAAGCGGTGGCTGATCTCACCGCCCTGCGAATTTTTCAAGGTCCCGACCGCCAAGCTGAGCACGAGCATGTAGCAGAGTGGGAGCCAGCGCACGTAGCCGATTACATAGACCACCAGCAGCGGCAACAACCACGCTTTCAGCACCGACATCGTCGCCGGATCATTAACGAAAGTGAAATCGAAACCGAAGTCCGCCGCGAGCCCTACTGGTGTGCGCTGTTCGGGAAATTTTCCAAACGCGGGCAGGTTGAACCAAACCAACACGGCAAAAAACAAGCGCATCAGCATCGCCTCCCAGCGCCCGTAGAGGACCACCGGCGGCTGCAACTTTCCGAGTATCTGCTTCGCAGTCATCGTGCGATCGCCCCCACCTTGCGCTGCTCGACCACGATCTCATCCCCCTCGCGCCGCAGGTCGACATAGATTAATTGCAACTCGGTGAGTGTCGCTACCCGGGGGTGATCCGGGACCGCATTCATCAAGCTCTTCAAAGTCGTCACCGCGACCGCTTCCAGGTCGGCTCCGTCCACCTCGCGCTTTTTCTTTCCCAACTCTTTCGCGACTTTCCCCAGCACCTTCTTAAAGCGCTTCTTAACCTTCGGGGTCGTGATCCGAAAAGTCTCCTTCGACGGTAGCGCCTTACCATCCTGGTCCGCGAGGTAGACAAAATAGTCGCGCTCGTCGAACTGCGAATACATCGGGTAGTTCGAGAACGGATAATACTCCGCGCGGCCGTCCGGGTTTTTCAACACCAGCGACAGAGCCACCAGCAACAGCACCAACTTCAGTGGGATCGCGTGCCAGATCTTGAGCGGGAGGGCTTGCGGGGAGTCACTCATCGGTCAGACCACCATGCCCCCATCAATCAGCCCCTGCCAAATGATAATTCGTTCATCTAGGACTACTCCTCCTGGTGGTAGTAGATCTTCACGTAGGCCATGTGCTTCTCCTCATCGAAGCCCTTCTCCAACAGGGAACCAGCCTGGTCGATGAACCCCGAGCTGAACTTCAACTCCACCCCCACGTCCAGTTTCATCTTGCCGCGCAACTTCTTCTTCGCCTTCGCCGCCTCCGGCTTGGAAACGGTGAACGTCTCCTCCAGTTCGGTCCCGGTCTCCTCCTCGAACTCATCCTTAAACAGCTTGAACTGTTCGATCGTCTCGGGCTCCTTCAAAGCGACCGCCTTGAACTCGTCCATGTTAAAATCCTCAGTCTCGGAGATGTAGTCGATCGCACGTTTGGCAACCTCCATGCGCTCCTCCTGCTTCGCTTCCTCGGGCAGGCCCTTCTGGGCAAAATTCACACACAGCTCGGAGTAGCGACGCGTCAGGTAGTCGTCCGTCTTCACCGGCACCGCACCGACGAACTCACGGTTCCAGAAGTTGGTGTTGCCGCTCTTGTCGAAGAGGTAGACGCTGTAGCCGATCGATTTGTTGTGGTTCAAGATCAGGCATCCCTTGTCGATCTTGTCCGGGTAGATCCCCTGCTGGGTCGACAACCTCAGGTCACCGTCGACCACCGAGATCTGCAGGAACGGCACCTTGCTCTCCGACTTGATAAGACACAGCGCGTCGACTTTCTCACCCGCGATCAAAATATCGCTCACCATCGCCACGCAGAGGTCACCAGCCTTGATGTTCGGGTGGTTCGATTGCGCATGCAGGTGGCGCGAGATGTTCGCCCCCTCCTCGAGCAGGCAGTCCGGGCTATCGAAAATCTTCGTCGCGTAGCCGTAGAGCTCGTTGCTCTCGACCGTGGTGTGGTGGTGGAGTTGGTGCAGCTCGAGCGACTTGAACGATTTGAGGAAACAGTGTGTCAACAGCTCTGCCTCCTCGTCTTTGAAATGGCACAGCGTTTTAGAGGTCTGCAAAGGCTCGTCCCGGCTGGGATTACCTACTTTTGCGAGCGCCATTGCGCCCAGGCTTGCTTCAGAGAAATTGACGGCTAGGGACATAGCACGCCGTTCTAAACCGCCCGGTGCCCCGCTGCAAGCGCCAAAGAAAATTCACGAGCGAAACTCGACCCGCAGACCCTTGCCCCGCCAGAACTGCTGGATCTCGCCCTCAATCGATTTAAGACTACGCCCGCGCAGCAACTGCTCGACCGTCGCGCGTGATGCCGGTTGCCCATCGCGCAGCGCACCTAGGAATTTGCGCACCACCTCGCCGCGATTGCGCTCCGGGTCGAGGTGGCAGAAATAATGCACCAGCAGCACCGCACTCACATATTTCAGAAATGGCCCATGCCCCTCCCCATCGCGAGTATTCTGCGCCCAGGCATGACCATCGAGACTCGTCAGTAACTTGAGCGGGATGATCTTGAACTGATCGAGCTTGGCGACCTCGCCGAGATATTTCTTCACATGCTCACGGATTGCTGCCGCAGGATCGCGGAATGAATATTGACCTGGGGAATGGTGCGCCGCCGCCAGGTATTCCGCGATCCCCTCCGAGAACCAGGTCGGCATCCTGCGGAACTGCTTCGCGGTGACCTGGTGCACCAGCTCGTGCACAAGCAAGTCATACTGGCGGGACTTCGAAAGTCGGAATCTAGCCCGATCCGGATCAGGTTCGATCAATCCGCGTGACCAGATCAGCACCTGCTTCTCGCGGTAGTGATAAGTGCCCACCGTCTGCTCCAATCCGCCCGCCTCATGGTAAGTAGCCTCCTCAGATAAAATTCTCACCACCGCACGCGTGCTCGCCTGTTCATCGGATTTCACCAGATCGAGCGGCAGCGACTCCATCGCACCGCGCAGCCCCTCACAAACGATCATGATCGAGCGCCAGTCAGCATTCGCCAATTTAGTGTCCGAGTAGAACCGGAAGCGTTCGGTCTCGAACCCGAACGTTCCGAGACTTGATGGATCTAGGCTTTTCACCGCGATCTTCTGCTTCCCTAGGTAGCTCGCTGGCCAGCGGTAGTTTTCTACCACCTCTTCCCCCCAGCAGGTGCAGGTTAAAAAAACGTAGATGAGCACGGCTCGAAACATCCGCCAACCTTCCTCAGACGACCGAAAGCTCAAGCACAGCCAAATCGCCCGGAAAAGGTTGAATTCCAAGCGCTCACGGCTATACTTGCCGCCCTTAAACAAACCCTAAACCTTTCGTAGGCATATGGATCAACCTCAGGTTGAGCGAGTTACAGGAATAGGTCAGCAATTCAGCAGACTCTCCGCCCGTGCATCCCCTACGAATAAAAACACAAAAAAATGGCAGATTTAATCGAAGAACTCGTAGAAGCAGGTGTCCACTTTGGCCACCAGAGCCGCAAATGGAACCCTAAGATGAAACCGTTCCTGCTCTTTAAAAAGAGCGGCGTCCACATCATCAACGTCGAGGAAACTTGCAACCAGCTCGAAGTCGCTTCCGACTACCTCTCCAAACTCGCCCTCGACGGCAAGCAGATCTTGTTCGTCGGCTGCAAACGCCAGGCACAAGAAGCCGTCCGCGCCGCAGCTGAAACCTGCGGCCAGTTCTTCGTCAACCACCGCTGGCTCGGTGGCACGCTGACCAACATCGAGACCATCCGCAAGAGCATCAGCCGCCTCGATTACCTCGAGGGGCTCGAGAAGTCACCCGACTTCAAGAAGATGAGCAAGAAGGAGATCGCCTCCCTCGGCCGCGAGCGTAACAAGCTGTTCCGCAACCTCCAGGGAATCCGCAAGATGAAGGGTCTCCCACAGGCGCTGGTCATCGTCGACTCCGCCCGTGAAGACATCGCCGTCAGCGAGGCACGTCGCCTCGGCATCCCCGTCGTCGCCATCGTCGATAGCAACGCCAACCCGGAGCTGATCGACTACCCGATCGCCGGCAATGACGATGCGATCCGCTCGGTCCGCATCCTCCTGCAGAACCTTGTCGACCCGATCATCGCCGCGACCGACGGTGGCAAGCTCATCCGCAAGAAATTGCCAGAGCAGGACTAGATCCTCCGATCAAGCCACTCCCTCGAATCGTTTTAGAAAGATAAATTAGAAAGAAGAACCATGCCTGAAATTACCGTAGAACTGATCAAAACTCTCCGCGACAAGACCAACGCGGGAATGATGAACTGCAAAGCAGCCCTGAAGGAAGCCGATGGCGACCTTGAGGCAGCCGAGACCGTCCTCCGCAAGCGGGGCGTTGCCGCAGCCGACAAAAAGGCTTCCCGCGCTACCTCCGAAGGTGCCGTGGCCGCGCGCATCAACGACGACGCCAAGACCGGCGTCCTCATCGAGGTGAACTGCGAGACCGACTTCGTCGCCAAGAACGACAAGTTCCGCGCCTTCGTCGAAGACATCCTCGACCACGTCGTCAGCTCGGAAAAAACTGACGATCTCGAAGCGCTCCTCGCCCAACCGTTCTCCGGCGTGGCAGAGACCCTCGGCGAATACGTGAAGCAGCAGGTCGGAGCCCTCGGCGAGAACATGCTACTGAGCCGCTTCGCACGCTTCGACCTCACGGGCGATGGCGTCATCGGTCAGTACATCCACATGCAAGGCAAGGTCGGCGTCCTCATCGAGGTCGGCACCGCCAATGCAGATATTGTCGGCAAGGAAGAGTTCCGCGACCTCGTCAAGGACATCACCCTGCACATCGCGGCCGCCTCGCCGATCTGCCTCACCCGTGACGAAGTCCCACAGGCGACGATCGACAAGGAGAAGGAGATCTACGCCGACCAGGTGAAAGGCAAGCCAGAGAACATCATCGAGAAGATCCTCGACGGCAAGATCGACAAGTTTTTCAGCACCGTGTGCCTCGTCGAACAGGGCTTCATCAAAGATTCAGACCAGAGCATCGGAGATCTGCTCAAGGCCAAGGGCGACGCGCTCGGCGGCGAGATCACCATCGCCCGCTTCGCCCGCTTCGCCATCGGCGAAGCGATCTAGGCCAGCTCGGATCAACCATTTACAGGAGAGGCTGGCCCGCGAGGGTCAGCCTCTTTGGCTTACGCTGTTTGGTGAACCGGTGAACGCCGGGGCACCGCTCGCTACTTCTTACTGCTCGAAGCCTTCACTTTCTTCCCGGACTTCCATGCCGGGTCATTCAGACGTCGATCAAAGCTGAAGATCTCACCATCCTCCCCAGGCTTTTCCTTCACCGTCACCTGCACCGGCGGAAACTTCGCCTGGATCAGATCAACCTGAATGCGCATTACATTCTGCGCCTTTTTCCACGGGCGATCCTTTGTCCAGTTATGGCCGTCCGAGTGGATGAAAAGCACCGGTTTTTCGAAGGCGGCAGAGAGCTCAGCAAAGCGTGTCGTGAACGGACTGAACAGAAGGTTCACCGCAACTTTCGGCCTCCCCTGCCCGATGACATTCGCCTGCGCGAACAACACCGCAGCGCGCACCGAGCCCTTGTGTTTCTCATACTGCGCCTCGACCCAATCGTTGTCCTGTTTGAATCGCGTCGCCCATTCGATTGGATCATGCACCGCGCCACCGACCAAGTTCAGGCCGATGAACAACACGCCACCGTGAACAAAAGCAAAATTCTCCTCGCGGACTTCCTGCCGCTCGGTTTTCCAGCTAGGCGCGATCGTCTCCTCGAGACGGAGCAGGTGCTTCGTCCAATGCGCCCAGCCGACATCCGGATCCGGTCGATCGTTCCACTCGTTGTCACCCGGGACGATGTAGGCCGGGATCGAACTCCCTGCGGTGAGCCATTTTGCCATCGACGAGTAGCGATCCTCCCCGAGCTTGCCCGACTTGGCCAGGGCGCCGGTGTTGATATCTCCGAGGTGGACTAGAAAAGCAGACTTCTTCGTAGTGCGATTCTCTTGGGCAATGTGGTATTCCAGCGCGACCTGATCCGGATCCTTGTAGGGACCACAGCCCATCGCGGAAAAAGTCACGGAGCCGGCCGACACGCCCGTGGCGAGCGCTAGCGACATCGATAGAAAGCAGTGAATCAATTTCATCCCGCCACCCTCCGCCGCGCCATTGCCAAAAGCAATCCTAGACCGATAGTGCCGCCAGATGCCCGAAACCCGACCAATCCAGTACCGCAACCGCGCCACCGGCGAACTCGAAACCGAAGAAATTTACGGTGAGGGTTTCCTGCGTTTCATCTACGAGAACCCGCTCGGCACGATCGCCTTGGCGGCGGTGGTGAAACGCGCCTGGTTCTCGCACTACTACGGCCACCGCATGGACCAGCCGAAGTCGCGCGAGAAGGTACTGCCGTTCATCGAGGAGTTCAGTGTCGACCCGGATGAGTTCATCGATGCCCCGGAGGATTTCAAAACCTTCAACGAGTTCTTCTACCGGAAGCTCAAGCCTGGCGCACGATCGATCGCAGCCGGCGAGCAGGTCGCCACGTTTCCAGCCGACGGCCGACACCTCGGCATCCAAGATCTCTCTCAGGTCGACGGCATCTTCGCGAAGGGTCAGGCTTTGCAGCTCGGGGAATTGCTCGGTGACGCCGAGCTGGCGAAACGCTACGCCGACGGCACGGCTATCATCTCTCGACTCTGCCCAGTCGACTACCATCGTTTCCATTTTCCAGTCGCAGGCACGGCTGGAGAATCCAGGATCATCAACGGCCACCTGATCTCGGTAAACCCGATCGCCCTGCGCCAGAACATCGACATCCTCTGGCGCAACAAGCGCACTCTAACCGAGATCAAAAGCCCACAGTTCGGAGATGTGCTAATGTTAGAAGTCGGCGCCACTTGCGTCGGCGGCACGGTGCAAACCTACGAAGCTGGCGCGGAGATCGAGAAGGGAGACGAGAAGGGATACTTTAAATTTGGCGGTTCGATGACGATCACCCTATTTAAAAAAGGCAGGGCGGCACTACCAGAGGATCTTGCGAAGACGACTGCCGAACAAATTGAACTCTACGCGAAAATGGGTGAATCGATGGCGATCAGCCCACCCAAAATGTGATTTCCCCCACGACAAGACCCAGTGCCTGAGCTGCCACATGGCATCACCACACAGCGGATGGCACTACGATTTCACCCACAATGTGATCGAGGAGGAGATCGTGCTCGCACCAATCGAGCGCGAGTATAAGCTTGCCGGCGATGCTTAAAGGAATCTCGCCACTCATCAGCCCTGACCTCATCGAGGTTCTCTACCGCATGGGTCACGGTGACATGATCGTTTTCGCTGACGCGCACTTCCCTGCCGAGAGCCTCGGGCCACGGGTTGTCCGCGCCGATGGGTTGAAGATCGCCGCTCTCCTCGACGCGGTGCTGCCACTGTTTGAGATCGATTCCTATTCGAAGGCGCCGATCCTGATGATGTCGGCGGTCGAAGGCGACGAGATCGACCCGGAGGTACCAACATCCTACCGGGCAGTGATTGAAAAACACGCGCCCGCAGCCCCCGCCACCGCGCAGCACGAGCGGTTTGCCTTCTACGACATTGCGCGCGGAGCCTACGCCGTCGTCGCGACTGGTGACACTGCCAAATACGGCAATATCATCCTGCAGAAAGGGGTTACCCCAGCATGAGCCAGACGCGCTGCTGGTGGCCGGGCGAAAACCTGATCTACATCGCCTACCATGATGAGGAATGGGGCGTGCCCTTGCACGACGAGCGACAACTGTTCGAGTTTTTGATCCTCGAGGGAGCCCAGGCAGGCCTGAGCTGGATCACTGTTTTGAAGAAGCGGAACAACTACCGCAAGGCGATGGACGACTTCGACTACGAGAAAATAGCGCGCTACCCAAAGCGCAAGATCGAGAGCCTGCTGCGCAACGAGGGGCTGATCCGCAATCGCTTAAAGATGGAGTCACTGGTGCGCAACGCGCGCGCCTTCATCGCCGTCCGGGACGAGTTCGGTAGCTTCGACAGCTACCTGTGGGATTTCGTCGACGGCAAGCCGATCGTCAACCACTGGAAGTCGATGGATGAAGTTCCAGCGAAAACGCCACTGGCCGAAGCCATCTCGAAAGATCTCAAACGGAGGGGCTTCAACTTCGTCGGCCCGACCATCTGCTACGCCTTCATGCAGGCGACCGGTGTCGTCAACGATCACACCACCGACTGTTTCCGGCACAAAAAGTGCCAGTAGCTGGAGTCTAGACGGCTTTCTCCCCCACCCCAGGCTCCGCGGCTAGCGGCTTCGTGATCCGCCGCCACAGAGGATCTAACTGCGAGGCCAATTCGCGGATCGCATCCGCCGGCAATACCGGGCGCTCGGACTTGGCCATCTCACACACCACCCGGTCCGCAGCAGTCACCGACGCGATCATCCCGGCGTCCAACTCGATCACATCGAGATAATTCTGCCGCGCGTCCTCCAGCGCACTCTCATCTAGGCTCGCCGCCCCGCTGAAAGGGTTCGAGCCCTCCGAGAACACTACCAACTTCAATCGCCCGACTGCTGCCGTCTCGCTGCGCCGACCAGCAAGTTTGATCAACGACTGCCAGTAGCGGAACTGGTGTTCGGGCTCGAAGCCGAACAATATCTCGTTGCCTGGGAACACCCATTTCATCACCGAAGGCTCGTCGCCGGGTGACATTTTGAAATCGCTAGACTCCACCACCGGAAAACTTTCGCCCGCCAGAGCAACCAGACGGCGCACGGCCTCGAGGTCGAGCCGCTGCCCACGCTTATCCAGTTGGGATTCGCGGATCGCCTCGAAACGCGACACTAGCGGCGTGCTATCATCGCCGCCATCCTCCTCCGCATCTACCAGCGGAACGATCGGTGCCTCGCCGCCATTCCCCCCACCGTGAGGCGGAACAAATTGTTCGCGCCGGGATTTCAACTCACGCAACAACGAAGATATATTGCCCATCTGCTTGATCGTTCCTGGGTCGACCTTGTCCGGCCCTGCCGCTTTCGCCGTAGGCTTCCCACCCCCACCCGGCCGCACCACCTCGCGCATCGGGCGCAAGGTCGACGGCTCAGCCAGATTCCCAGCACCCGGAATCGTCCTAGGCAGGTAGTCTTTCACCGACTCCCCTGCGACCGGTGCCTCGGCCGCCTGCGCGCCCCGATCCGGCGCCACCAGCCGCTCCCAAACACTCGCAGCATGGCGCAAGACTTCGCGTGGAGATCCAGCAGCGCCCCAGCGCTGCTCCATCGCATCCGCCAACTTCGCCTCAGATACAAAACGATCTGCGTCCGTAGCAGAAATCGCAGCGGCAGCCAAACGTTGCCGCAACAGATCTTCCGCATCGCTCACGCTGATCCCCGTCAGCTTCACCTCACGGCCGGTCAAGCGATCCAGCAATGCGCCTGGCAGGTGACCATTGAAAACCGATCCCCATACATCCTCATTCACCGAGAGCACAACACCGGAGCCGAACTGCAGTCGACCCATCTCACCGATCATGCACGCCAGCTGCATCGCCTCGTCCTTCGCCCCGATCAGCGCGTCCACGTGGTCGAAGACGAAGACCAGCGGTTGGTCCAGGGTCGCCAGTCGACAGAAAGATCTCAGCCGCCGCTTCGCACCGGCCTGCGCCGCCGCCTCATCACCAAACATCGATACCGAAGCCAGCGCCGCCTTGCGCTCGCCCTCATTGCCAGCGTTGAACCGTGCCAGCACCCGCAACCAAGCCACTGCCTCTTCTTTCTCGACCACCGCGCGGCTGCCTAAGACTTCTCCCATCAGCGGCAGCAGCACGTTAAAATTTCCAATCATCCAACGCGCGACCTCGGAACCACCGGCACGCATGTCAAAGGCACGCAGGTAGTCACGCTTCAACATCGTGATCGCCGCAGCGGGATCGCCCGTCGGCACATCGCCGCGCAAGATCAACTCGGCCGCCGCCTCGCCCATCAGGCGACGCCCCATCTGCTCCATGACCGACGCCCCCCCTCCCTGGCCAGCCTCAACACAGGCGGTCAGGACTCCCTGCAACATCCCACCCCAATTCGGTTTCGAATCGCGGCTCACATCGAGCGGCACAAAAAAACAGCCATGGCTCCGACCGGCAAACAGCCGTGACAACAAATGCGACTTTCCGAATCCCGCCTGCGAGCTGCGCAACAGAATCACCGCCGCCGAATTGCCCCCGAAATGCGCCACATGGCCAGCGAGCTTGCGCAAGGCATCCGCATGGATCGACTCCACCGTCAGGCTCCCTGCAGCGGCACTCACAGATAGCGCACCGACATGGACATCATCCAAAAATGGATTGGGTATTGATTGCATCGTCATTTTCTGGCTAGATCAGCCTAAACTCTCAAAATAATAATAAATTTTAGCTACTATATTAAACTTGGTCGTTATTGAAAGCAGAAATGAGGATTTTATAAAAATATACGTCTCAGATTTGAGAATAGCACGGATCCCCCTAGATAGCCCACGATCGAAGTATTTTTGGAGTCTGGCGGAATCCAGCTTTATAGTCGTCAGCTATGACTATCGCAGAGCTTCCAGCTTTCCTTTCCAACCCGTTCGTCTGGGGTCTCGCCCTCGGCTTGCTATTTTTTGCCATCTCGCTCTACGCGCATCTAAAGACCAAGCTGTCGCTCAATCGCTACAAGAAATTGCTTAGCGACAAACTCGAAATCGACGCGGAAGCGACACAGAATGCCCGCAAACAACGCGACGCGTTGAAGGTCGAAAACGAGAACCTGCGCACCCGCGTCACCCAGCTCTCCGAGAAAACCGATGGCAAGCTCCAACACGAACTCGAGATCCTATCACGAGCAGAGAAAGCAATGATGATCAGTGCACCGGGCTTCGCTCCAGCTTGGGAAAACGCAAAAACACAAGCAGCCGATGAGGTCGCAGAGGAGGACAGAGGCAACGCCCTGCCCAAGCGCATCTTCAGAAAATTCTTCGGAGGCAACAAAGCCGTCGATGCCATCGAGATGCAATCGGAGCACGCCGAGAAAGAAGAGGCGACCTCCTAGTCTTCCGATCATCTTGCGGGTAGCGTCCAGCCATGGAACCTGCCATCTGCACCCTCGCGTCGATCCCACTGCGCCGGGAGCCCGATCTCCTCAGCGAGATGACGAGCCAGCTTCTGTTTGGCGAACCCTATCTAATTCTCGAAGACCGAAGCCCCTTCCAGCGCATCCGCAGCGCCCACGACGGTTACGAGGGCTGGATCACCGCGCGCCAGGGCGAGCCGATCACCGCGGAGATCTTCCAATCGCTGATGGAAGACCCGCCGCCGATCCTGCTCGACCTCGCGGCAGCTGCGCAACTCGGTGAACAAAAACTCCACCTGCTCCGCGGCAGCTACCTGCCCGACGAGATCAACGGCCGCCAGCTACGCTGCGACGGCACAAGCATCGCCCCGCAACACCACGAGCTATCGATCGAAAACCTCGAACAGCTCGCCGGCGACTACCTGCATGCCCCCTACCTCTGGGGTGGGCGCTCACCGTTCGGCATCGATTGCTCAGGCTTCACCCAGATGATTTTCAAGTTCTTCAACCTGCCCCTCCCACGAGACAGCCGGCAGCAAGGCAAGGTCGGCAAGCCCATCCTTAGGTTCGAAGACGCCCGCCCTGGCGATCTCGCCTTCTTCTTCGAAAAAACCTCCCATGTTGGCCTGATCACGCAGGAGGGCATCCTTCACGCTTCCGGTTTCGTCCGCCACGATCAGCTAGACGAGATCGGCATTCGCGATCGCGATACCGATGAGTGCACCCACGAGCTCACCTGCATCCGCCGCGTTATCTGCTAGTCGCCGGGGGCAAAAAAAGCGGCCGGGGAGTCTCGCCCCAAAACCTAAGCCGTAATCCGGGCATTCCTGCCCGCCTACAACTTACCCAAAGTCCAAAACCCGCGCCATAGGGAGACCCAAATCCCCCATCCAAACCCAACCAAAAAATTCGCGGTCAAACGAGTAATCGAGGCGTCTCACATCCCGTGCTGAGCAAAAGCTAGACACACACCCCGCTACTTGGTTCCATCCATCTATGGCAAACGATCCTAAAGAAGAAACCTACGGCTTGAGCCCAGAAAAGACCGTCAACGCCATCTCGGCTCCGCCGCTCGACTACCTCCCGCCCAAGCCGAAAACCTACCGACCAAAAATTGGTATCATCGGCACCGGCGGTATCAGCGAGTTCCACCTCAAAGCGTATCGCACCTGCGGGTTCGACATCGCCGCCCTCCACAACCGCACCCGCGGCAAAGCCGAGGCACGCCGCGATGAATTTTTCCCTGCAGCGCAAGTCTACGAGCGCTACCAGGACATCCTCGCTGACGACGCCATCGAAGTCGTCGACATCACCCCACACCCGGAAGCCCGCATCCCCATCATCCGCGAAGCCCTCGCCGCCGGGAAACACGTCCTCAGCCAGAAACCATTCGCGCTCGATCTCGACACCGCCCGCGAGCTCGCCGACCTCGCCGATGCGCACCGGGTCAAACTGGCCGTCAACCAGAACGGCCGCTGGGCGCCGCACTTCAGCTACATGCGCCACGCGATCACCAGCGGCCTCATCGGAGATGTCACCAGCGTCGACTTCAACCTGCAATGGGATCAGACTTGGATCGCCGGCAACGAGCAGTTCGAAAACATCAACCACCTCATCCTGTTTGATTTCGGCGTCCACTGGTTCGACATCGCCGCCTGTTTCATGGGAGATACCAGTCCGCAATGCATCTTCGCCGCCGCAACGACTTTCAAAAACCAAGATTACCGCCCGCCAGCGATCGCCAGCGCCATCATCGACTACCCCAACGCCCAGGTGCGCATGTCCTTCAACGCCCACACCAAACTCGGCGAACAAGACACCACCACCGTCGTCGGCACCAAAGGCACCCTGCGCAGCCGCGGCCCCGGATTGAACGAGCAACCACAGATGGAGGTCTACCTAGAGAATGGCCAAGTCAGCGTGCCACTCGAAGGTTGTTGGTTCGAAAACGGCTTCCAGGGAGCCATGGGCGAACTCCTCTGCGCCATCGAAGAGAATCGCGAGCCAAACCACAGCGCAAGAAACAACCTCCGCACCATCGAGTTAGTCAACGCCGCAACCAAGAGCGCTGATACAAAAGCGGTCGTCACTTTCCCATAGAAGAGTGAAGTGTACACCGGGATCGGCCACAAGCTGACAATCAAATCGGTGCGCGACAAAATTGGATGGAGCGGGTTCAATCGGCATCATGAAAGTCGCCGCGATCGTCCTATTTCTCACCACCAGTCTAACGTTTGCCCAACAACGCCCGCAGTTCGAAAACTGGGACAAGGACAAAAACGGTAAGCTTTCCAAAGCAGAACTCCCGGAGGGACCACGGCGTAATTTCGATAGAGTCGATACCGACAAAGACGGCTCGATCTCGCCCGGAGAACACGCGATTTTCCTCAAACGCCGGCGCAGGAACGACAACTGGGAGTTCACCATTACGCGTGACATCCCCTACGCGGGGAACGACAACCCGCGACAGGCGCTCGACCTATTTCTCCCGAAGAAAGCCAAGACAGAAAAGCCACTCCCTGTGATCGCGTTCATCCACGGCGGCGCCTGGCGCGCGGGCAACAAAAGCTTTGGCCTAAAGCGCCTCACCCCCTTCGTCGAGACCGGGCAATACGCCGGGGTATCGATCGCCTACCGCCTCACTGGGGAGGCCATTTGGCCAGCGCAGATCCACGATTGCAAAGCGGCGATCCGCTGGATCCACGCCAACGCGAAACAACACAACCTCGATCCCAACAACATCGCGGTCTGGGGCACCTCAGCCGGTGGCCACCTGGTCGCCATGCTCGGGACATCAGGCGACGTCGAAGCGCTCGAAGGCGAGATCGGCAAGCACCTCGACCAGAGCAGCCGGGTCGATTGCGTGGTGAATTTCTTCGGGCCTAGCGA
>JBLHKE010000045.1:0-19477 GCA_047619485.1 Verrucomicrobiales bacterium
GGATAGGTTAGGCGCGAGGGACGTCTGAATAGTTATGATCTTTCAGGGTACATCAACACGTAACGCATCAGCGGGTAAGGGACCCCTGACAACATTCGGCCCTTCCCATTCGAGCTTAAGGGCGGGTTTGCCGGCAGTCGTTTTATAATACAAGCGGTAGGGATGGATGCCTTTATCCAATTTCACGGTCGTACTGATTTCAGCTCCGTCGTATTTATAATCTCCATCTATGACCAATTTGTTGTGAATCTTAAAGGTCACCCCACCGGTGGCCTTACAATGAAACGTCCAATAGCCCGGTTCCTGAATATGAATGTATCCGGAGAACAATATTCCGGAATTTTTTACAGCAGGCAATTCTGCTAGATCGATGGTTTTGCCTACCGAGTCTGCCTTCGCGGTCATTTGCGTAAATTCGGGAACCCAGTTCCATTCTCCAAGGAAGGATTTGACCGATACACCGCTTCTTAAATCACCCGCGTCAATATCCAGCCCGGGTACAAATTCGCCATCATAGGATTTTTTAGCATTCTTGTTTGGCATTCGTATCCTTAAGACTTCATCCTTCATATTCTTTTGTAATCGGGAAAAATAGGCAGTTGTTCCATTGAGGTCATTTGATTCGGGTTCATCCTCCAGGGTATTATAAATAGTAAAGTCCACCGAATGATCCGTGGCTTTCATGCGCAGACCCTTGTACCCATCCAGGTAGAGTCCCTGTTGATTATTGAACTCAACATACACAACACCCTTCCGCTGCTCGCCTGCCTGATTAAGGGTCGGGAGTAACGACACGCCATCAATCCTTGCGGGTGCATCGACGCCGGCGTAATCACAAAAGGTCGCCATCCAATCATGAAACTGAGAGGGGGCATTCGATTTTTGACCCGCCTTTATCCGTGAAGGCCCCCAGGCAAATGTAGGTACACGCAGCCCCCCTTCCTGGGATGATCCCTTCGAACCTTTAAACCTGCCAGCGGATTTAAAGGTAGCCGGACTCCATCTCTTCCCCGTTATATAGGCTTCGCTGTGAGGGCCATTGTCCGAAGAGAATATGACCACGGTATTTTTGTCGATGTGCAGGTCCTTCAGGGTTTGCAGAATATCTCCAACACAATGATCAATCCGCGTGATGGAAGTGGCAAATCTTTCCGCTACATCCGATAGTCCCTTACCCGTATAATGGGGATCGCGATACTGATCGATGGTTCCTTCTGCTGTATTGATCATTCTGCCGGCACGCCCTACCCATTGCAGTCCTCCCTTCACCCCTTTCCCTTCCGGATAGGTAACCGTGGGCAGTTGTAGCGCAGCATGGGGCGTATCATAGGAGAGAAACATGAAGAAGGGGCGCTTGGGATTATTCTTCGTTTCATTCCTGATCAGCTGTTTGGCTTTGGCTGTCCACAAATCCGAGCTGTAACATTTGTCCAACCCTGCAGATACTTCGGAATTATTCTCCCACACTTCCTTTTTTTCCTGGTGAGATTTATTATTTCCGAGTTCCCAGAAATTAGCCGGATAATGCTGGTGTCCATCCCTGTGCCTGACATACCCATAAAAATAATCAAATCCTCGTTTAGTTGGATAGCCCGCCCATTTATCGGGAGAATTTCCTCCGCCTTGTAATCCATATTTACCTACAAGCAGGGTGTAATAACCTGCCGCCTGCAGGGTGTTGGCGAAATTCCAGTTATCTTCAATGGCCTTGTCGAACTGCATGTTGCGAACATTTGAATGCCCCTGATGCATGCCCGTTATCAACGAAGCTCGCGAAGGAGCACAAATGGGAGCCGGGCAGTAATGCCTGTTCAAGATGGTGCCCGCCGTTGCCATTTGATCCAATTCGGGGGTTTTAAGTTGAATCCCTTCTCGCTGATTCTGAAAAAGAATCCCCACGTCCCCGTAACCGAGATCGTCGGTTAGAATAAAGATAATATTGGGTCTATCGGTCTGTGCAATCAGTGAGAATACACTCAGAAAAAATAGCAGGACAGAAATAATAGAGGTTCTCATAGTGTGTGAACTGTACGAGCCACGCATCACTACCTCAATGCCAAATAATTCATTCAGCGCGACAAGCGTTCCGATTGCTGGCAATTTGCTTTTTGTGGGGCGTCCCTGATGAGATCGGAGAGGTGTAGGACGGGGGCGGATTCCCCCAACACATGACGCGGTAGTTGGTGCCTGCGAGCTCGATCCGAACCTAGCGGGGCATGGCGAAGCGATTAGCCTAAGGGGGAGCTGCTAGGCAGAGAAATTGACCTGACCCTTTACTGCTGCGAGTTCTGGATTGCTAGGAATTTGCTTTTTGCGTGGGGCGGTTGAGGGCGCCGTTGATGGGATCGGAGAGGGGAGAAAGGCGGGGGGCTCGCCATCCTGCAAAACGTTGTGGTCGCTCATGCCGATGAAGTCATATTCGTTTGTCTTATACCAATCGATGATCATTTTTGGGAAACCATTACCGTCGCTCCAAAGCGTGTGTATGTGTGTATTGCCTTTGAACCACTCGTGGGTGTCGTAGTTTTCAGTATTGGCCACTTGTATGGAAATGAAAAAAGGAAAGGGTGAGGGTAATGATTCGGGTCATGATGGTGGGGCGTTTGGGAGTTAGACTTCGAGAGTCTCTTTTTCAAAGTCGCCGGGATTGCCCCATCCTGCTCGGGTGGGTTGGCCGGTTGTAAATCGCTCGTAGAAATTGAGCGAGTCGGTAGCAATTTCGTAGTTGTCAAAAATAGCGCCATTTCCCTGCATGTGGGGATCTTTGTCCAGAGTTTGACGCTTTTTTGATCCATGAACGCGAGGTCGGTCACGTCCTGCTTCGGGGCGAGGACGAGGGCGAAGCCTTCGGTTGGCAGGATGTCGCGCAGAGGTTGAGCACGCGGTGGGCGTGCAATTATTTGGGAGTTGGCCTACTGGGAGCCTCCTCGATACGATAGAGGTGGTTTTCAGAGCGAATAAAAAGCGCATTGCCAGCGATTGCTGGCGTGGCCAATAATCGCTCGCCGGGAAGTGAGTTTACCGCAAGGATTTCTAACGTTCTTGCGGGTTTTATTATGGTGCAGACTCCGTCTTCACTGAAGAAGTAGATCCGATCTTTGGCATGGATTGGGGATACCGAGTAAGCTCCCTTGATCCTCTCTTGCCAGACGAGGTTGCCAGATTCTGCTTCGAGGCAGGTTGCAACCCCGTTTCGGTTGACGAGGAATAACAGATCGCCGACCAACAGCGGGGAGGCCCGAGGTGGCATTCTACGTGTCTCTCGCCAGGCCACATGACTATCCGTGACGTCACCGTGCCCATCAGGTCGAATGGCCCAGAGTTCGGGACGGTCCCGGTCTACGATAGCGAAAACTAGCCCGTGACCATAAATCGGCCGGGGCGCGATGGACCATCCCCGGTGACGCACTTTCCATATTTCTTTGCCGCTGACCGGATCGTAAGCAAATACTCCTTTTGCTGCGACGCTGATCAGTTGCTCACCCTGCCCACGTGGGATGAGGGTGGGAGTGCAGTAGGCTTTACGTTCATGTACCGGGATGTCTGCGAAGTCGATTGAGCGCGTTGTTTTCCAAAGGGTCTTTCCGTTGGTTTTGTTGAGTGCGATCACGTATTGAACGTCTCGGCCATCCAGGTGCAGCACGAGGGAAGATCCGATTAGCAAGGGGGAACTGGCTGGGCCAGCCCCTTTTTCATGATCGCATCGAAGGTCGCGCCGCTCCCACAGCGTGTCTCCAGATTTTGTATCTAGACACGCAGTCCCGTAAGTTCCGAAATGAATGTAGACCCGCCCCTCCTCGATGACTGGAGTCGGCGTTGCGTAGGTGTTGTCTGCGGTGATCGCCATCGGCAATTCGACATCAAATACATGGAGGTCATGAATGATCTTCCCTGTGTTTTTGTCCACACAGACGGCGAACAGTTTTTGGCCACCTTTGGTCGCTGTTGTTATCCAGATCTGATCGCCCCAGATGACGGGAGATGACCACCCTCGGTCGTGGATCGGCGTCCTCCAGGTGATGTTTGTCTTCCCATCCCACTTCAGCGGCAGGCCGGTTGACCGTGTGTGTCCGTTTCCCTCGGGGCCGCGAAATTGAGGCCACTGTTCTTCAGCTAGTGTGGAGTGAACGGCAGCGCTCGTAGTGATGATTAAAAATAATAGGGATTTCATCGTGGCTATCAGCTTAAGCTGAAGTATGGCTCTGGGGCAATCCCGCAAGTGACGCTCCGGGCTAGTAGGCGCTACGTGATCCGCTCTTCGTAGGGGGCGTCATGTGAGTTGTAGGAGCCTAGCGTGTGGTGATCTGGATTCCAACCGGTTCTTCCCTCCAATGTCTGACACTCCGTTGACTTCTTCGCGATGTCTTCAATAAAGATCCAGACAAGGCACTAGAACTCGCCAGAGCCGATCCGGACGTACTGCGTAATGATCGCTGGGGCAGCCTTCTATCCATTGCCCCGGCCGGGTTTCAATCCCATGGAGTCGCTTCCAATCATCGACGTCCTCCACCCCGGCGGCAGCCGCAACAGCATGGCCAACGACGGCATTAACCACTAAGTGGCTCACCCAGAGAAGCTGACCGAGGCTGGCGATTGGTTCAGCCAGCTCCCGCCAGAGACCCCGCGTTTTGTCATCTACCGCATCGAGCTGAACCGACCCGACAGCAATCAAAAGGAGAGCCGGGCAAAGCTCCGCGAGATCTGGAAACTCCCTGACGCTGAGTAGCAAGAAATCGTTCAAGCCGAGCTGGCCGTGCTGCGGAGGGCAAGTGTCCGTGTATCAGGTTGTAGGCGATCATGTGCATGAGCAGTTACCGGCAGATCAGGTCGGGGCTCTTGGTGCGGAGCGCGTCCTTGGCCTGCGAGGTTTTGATGTCTTCGACGTAGAGTTCGATTTTCCAGCGACGGATGAAGTGGTCACCGAGCTTCATCATGGGGAAGGGGCAACCGAGCTGCTGCATGTGCAGGTGATACTTCCTCCGGTGCTTAGGTGTATCGGGCATCGACACAGCGGCAGCAGGCAGCGCGCAGTCCACGGGGTCTGCGACCCGTTTCTCTTGGGAGCCGAGGATGGTCGACGAGCTGCACGATTAAAGTTCCAACAGATGCCCGCAGATTTTCTGGAACTGTTTCGCACTGCAGACGTAGTAGGCTTCCGCGCTCTCTTTTAAGACGCGCAGTCCGCGGTAGCGGTTGAGGCCTAGGGCGCTCTCGACGTAGGACATGTATTTGATCTGGCTCGGGTAGCACTCGATGCTCTCCTGCTTTTTCTTGGTGACGCTGGTGATGTCGACGGCGGTGTTTGGCCAGATAGTCGACCAGATTTCGTAGCCCCAGACCTCGCCTTGCCAGCCGGTCTCTTTGAGGGCGTGCATGAGTCCCATGGCGGTGGCTTGGTGGTCGCGGTGGTGGTCGCTGGGGAAGGGGCAGAAGATGGTGTTCGGGTTCCACTTGCGGATGAGCTTGGCGAGATCTTTGCCCATCGCTGTTTCGTTCAAACTAAGGCTGCCGCAGGGGTAGCCGAGCGTGCCGTGGTAGTCCATGTCGAAGTAGGCGGCAGCGACTTCTGCCTCGGCCTGGCGGACTTTGGCTTCCGTATCGTTCTTCTGTGGGTCGGGGCCGACGCCGGCGCAGTCTGCTGTGAAGACGAGGCCGAGCACGCTGCCGAGTTCGTGGTGCAATGCTAGAGCGCCGCCTGCTCCGATCATCTCGTCGTCCATGTGCGGGGCGACGACCAGCACGCGATCCTGCTCGAGTTCGCGTAGGGTGACTGGGACGCGGTGGGTGAGATGGTGGATCTTGGTGAGGAAACGCGTCGCTGTCCAGGTGCAGATTTTCTTGAGGAACTTGGGCTTCTTGGCGTAGCCGGTGAAGTGCCGCGCCATGGCGGTGAGCTTGGCTTTTAGCCTTGGTTTCGGTTGGGTCTGGGTGATTGATTCGGACATTGGCTCGGGCTTTGGGAGTCGATTTTGAAATCGAATTTACAGCGGGTAGAATTCGGGCTTCTCTTCGGTCTCGCCAATCGTCCAGCGGATCGTTTCCAAGATGTTCTCGGCCTTGTGCCGCCAGGTGTAACCAGCGGCGTATTCGAGCGCGCGCTGGCGGTGCTGTTGCAGTAATCTGGGTTCGTCGATGTAGCGCTGCATCGCGGCGCCGAGCAATGGTGGCATCTCTTTGCGCGGCGCCAGCTTGACCGGGACACCGCGATCTTCATCGACGAGGCATCCTTGGGCTCCGCTGTTGAACACGATGCACGGTAGGCCTGAGCCCATGGCTTCAATGACGACCCCTGCGCCGAGTTCACGGATGGACGGAAAGGCGAACACGTGCGACTCGCGGAAGATCTCGCCGACCTCACCTTGGCTCTTGGTTCCGACGAGTTTCACACAATCCTGTAGTTTGTGTTTTTCGATCATGTCCTCCATGATCTTGCGATCCGGACCTTCGCCGACGATCGTGAGCTGGTGCTGTTGGAGTTTCTCGCTGATCGCGAAAGCGTCGACCAGTGAATCGGCCGCTTTGCCGGCCACGAGTCGGCCGACGAAGACGAATTTGATCTTGTCGGTCGGCGGCAACTTCTCGGCGGGGAAGAATAAGTCTGGGTCGTAGCCGATCTCTGGGTAGTTGATCGCGTTCTTCAGCGATTTTTCGGGGAGGCCATCGAAGGTGTGTTGGAAGCCTGCGAGAATGGCGGCCGCGCTATTGTAGGATGATTTCGCATACGGCAGGTAGTTGTGAAATTTGCGCAGCGGGTTGAGCCACTCGCGCTCTTTCTTCTGCACGCTTATCGCCTCTTTTGGGAAGGGGAGACCGCCGTTGACTGGTCCAATGATAAACGGCACCGGGCACCACTTGGCCATCGGACTGACGAGGATCGGCGACATCGGGCTGATGCGCAGCACGGCATCGAATACACCCGCGTTCAGATCTTTTTTGTAGCGTTTCCACACTGCGCGTTCGAAGGCGATGTAGCTGGGATAGGTGAAGGCGGTCTTGGTCGTCCAGCCGACGGAACGTCCACCACGCAGGATGTCGGCGATGCCGTCGAGTGGTTTTTTGATCGCATCGACGTTGATGAATTGCGTGTCAGTGCCCTCGATCTCGAAGTGGTCGTCCTGCTTGCGCGAGACGACGGTCACATCGGCGAGTTTGCCGAGTTCGCGGCACATCTTGAATGCGATCACTGGCAGCGATGGCAGTGTCGGATGGCAGTCGAATGCCAGGATGAGAATCCGTGGCCTACTGGCTTCCGTGACGGTTTTTTTGGTTGTGGTTGGTGCTGCGGCGAGTGTTTGCATTACTTGGTCGGGTCGCTCACGTGGATGTCGTCGGCGAGGCCGATGAAATTTCCGATGGCGAGGGTTTGGGTGGTGCCTTCAAAGAATGAACGGATGCGATCCGGATCGGCGACCGCGCCGGAGCCGGCGGGCTTGCCGTCGACCTTGAGTTCCCAGCTGGTCGGGCTGAGCTGCATGGTGATCTTGTGCCAGTGGTTCAGGCCGACGAGGCCAGACATCTTATCCGGGGAGATGGCGCTCTGGTCGGCGACGATAAGTTGCGGCGACGCGGGCTTTGCCCATTTGTCGAACTGGAACGAGATCGCCTGGTTTTCGGTGTCTCGTCCGAGGCCGAACAGGTTGGCCGTCGCGACCGCATGGGGGAATTTTTCAAAGTAGAACCACCCCGAGATCTCGATTTTCTGGGATGGCGCTCGTTCCCAAGTGAAGGCAATTCGATCGGTGAAATCGTTGAAGCGGATCGAGCCGCCAGCCGTTTTGTTCATCCACAGGAGGTTCTTTGCATCGATGCTCGGCGAACCCTCGACGGAAACTTCGAGGGTGCCGGTGTGGTGGGTGCTGGCCTTGCCGGATCGCAGTCTCATCCCCGGCTGGAGCGATGGCGAATCGCCGCTGAAGTAGAATGCGGTGGCGGCGCTCGGGTTGAGTGGATCACTGGCATTGCCTGCGGTGACGGGAAATTCCACCCGGGCGAACGCTCGTCGCCCGTCGGGCCACTGAGCTTCGACCGTCGCCCACGATGGTCCGGAGATTTGTGGTAGGAATGTTAGTGCGCTGCCGACGTGGGGTTCCTCGAGCCCACGTGCCTCCCAGACGATCACCGCGTCTTCGAGTTTAAGTTCTGGATTCTTGATGCGGAATTCGAGGCTGACCGGTTCCCCGAGAGCCGCGCGCGTGGGCGTGCCGAGGATCTCTGAATCGAGTTTGGTGTAAGGCTGGGAGGCGAGCGGTGAGCGTGCCATCATGTAGGCTGAGGCGGCGAGTGCCCGCCCCTGCTGGTAGGTGACGAACTCGGTGGCGACATTGAACGTATCGGTGATCCGATCGTAGAAGGCGTAGGGCGAGTTCGGGTCGCCGTCGGTCGGGTAGATGGTCGCGCCGAGCTCGCGTTCGTAGGTGCCGATCCATGGCACGTCGGCCACTAGCGAGCCGACCGGAATGCCGGTCATGGGCAAGATGTAGTCGTCGTTGCGTGCCCATTGGTGGACGATCTCGAATGGCCGCTTGTAGCCGAGGCCTGTCAGGAAGCAGGTATTGGTCGGGTTCGCGCCAAGCTCGTAGTTCATGTTCGAGAGGATGGTTCGATCGAGTTCGCTCGATTCCGCCTGTGCCGAAGCGGCGACTAGGTCGAGCGTGTCGGAGATCGGGAAGTACCAGCCAGCAGCCTTGAAGGCTTTCGACTCGCCCGGGAACGACAGTCCGTAGGCGGACTGATCCGAGTAGCGCGCCATCTCCTGTCCCCAGCCCCAGACCTCTTGTTGGCAAGCGCGAAAATGTCCTGGATCGAGGTCGGTGACCCCAGCTCGATTGGAGAGTTTGGCATAGGCGTAGCTGCGCGCGGCTGCTCCGTAGCCTTCGAACAGTCGCTGCCAACCCCACTTGCGGGTCTCGCTGGCATCTGGCTTGTAGTTGTCGAGGAGGAACTCGTGATACTTGCCATTCTTGGTGGCGAGGTAGAGCTCGGTGGCGGCCCAGATGATCTCGTCCCGATCCATGAAAACATCGCCATAGTGGCTGACGCGCTGGTAAGCCCCGTCGTGTCCGTGGTCGGCCCACGCTTTCTCGAGAAACTGCCAACCCTCCTGTGCCTGGCTGAGGAACTGGGTGGCGAGACCTTTGTCGATTTTCTGAAGGTGGGGGGAACCTCCCATCTGCGCGAGTGCTGCTGTGGCGGCCGCGGTGGAGGCGGTGTTCTTTGGAAAGACGATCTGACCACCCGCCTCGTCCGGGGCGATGTCATCCTCGTATTTGCGGTCGTCCGGGTAGACTAGGAAGAAAAAGCCGCCGTCGTCATCTTGCAATTGGGAGAGGAATTTTGCCTCGTGCAACGCGATCTGCATCAGGTCGCCGATCCCATCGCCGCTCTCCGGCAGGCCAAGATTGTCGAGTTCAGCTACGCCAGGAAGGGCGTCGTGGGCGAACATCAGGTGGTTGATGAGCTGGGCGCAGTTGGTGGTGTACTTGCTGTAGTCGCCAGCATCGTGGTGCCCGCCGATGGCATCGATGGTGCCTTTTTTCTGAATCGGATAGAGGCTGCTGGCGTAGCTGGTCAACTCCGGTGCCTTTTGATCCTTGTGAGGTTTTTCGGCCATGCCGTCGAGCAGGCTGTTGGCCATGTCGTCGTCAGCCCTCGGGATTCTCACTGGCTGCGTGTGGCTCGCCGCGTGGGCGAAGCGCGAGTAGGGCATGCCGATTTCAACGCCCGAGCGCTGGTGGTAGATCCCGAGGGCGTAGGTGCGTGCGATGCACGCGAACATCCCATCGCTGATGGTGAGTGGGAGTGACTCCCCGAGCGCACCGATTCCGATGACGTATTCGCCGGGTGTGTCGAAGGTGGTGAAGTCGAGTGTCAGAACCCGCTGGTACTGGCCCTCTGGGAATGGAAATCCGACATCGCGGATGCGTTTGACGGCGCCTGAGTGAATTTTCTTTCCAGTCTTCCGATCGCGCAGGTAGAACACTTTCGCACTCTCGAGCGGCAGTTCACCGGCATCGCCGAGGTAGTAGCCGACGATCGCCTGTTTGGAGAACCCGGTCTGGTAGCCAACCTGGTTGATGTGGATCGCTGGCGATTTTCTCCGCGCGCTATATCTGGTCGAGAAACTCGCACCCGCCGGGGACTTGAGAGACTCTGGCAGCCTCACTTCGACCGTGTCACCCTCGTTGAGATCCAGCGGGCTGGCGAGCATCAGGTAGATCTGGGTACCGATCCTCAGATCGTGGTTGCCGAGTGGCGCGTAGAGTGGCCGGCGCTTGTAGCCCAATTTGATGACGCTGCTCGATGCAGGTTCGCCATTGATCAGAACCTTGAATTCGCCAGGCGCCGGAAGATTGACGGAACTGTTCTCGTTGACCACATCCCAGTAGGGCATCGGCTGCCCCTTCAGCTTGCGGGTGACGATCTCGAGTTCGAGGGTTTTCGAATCGAGGATGAGCAGGTGGTGGTCGCCGTCCTGCGGACGTCGCAACTCCTGTGCTGTGGCTGTCGCAGCGAGGGCGAGGATGAATGTTAGGATGCGTGCCTTCATACGTTGGTGTCGCCGCTCCATGTGGTGCGGACGGTTTTGAAATTTAACAACATGGTTGGGATCATCACGGCCAGACCACGCCAGATCAGACTGGTGATCTGCCCCTCGTGGAGAGGGAAGATCCACACGAGCGCGACGAGGAGTGCCCCGAAGGCTGCGAAGCCTGGTGCCGCGCCGCGCAGGTGGAAACTGATGTAATCACCGATACTGACGCCGAGGTGCTTGAGGATGCGAGGCAGGATGATTACCCAGCCGAAGAAGATGGCACAGGTTAGGGTCGCGGCGGCTACTCCGACCGTCTTGTAGCTGAATACGAGGGCGATGCTCAAACCGATATTGGTGACCAGCTGGCTCACTACGATCGCGACCAGCGGACGCTCGTGGCCGGTCATGATCATGATGCTGCTGGCACAGGTGCTGGAAATCTGGGTGTTGTAGACGGAGAACAGTAGAAATTGTCCGATCATCCAGATCTCGAACGGCACCGTGTCCATGCCGGTGAGGACGCTGATGATCGGTCCCATGTAGACGGCTCCGAGAATGTAGATGGGGGTGACGATCAAGAAGTTGAAGCGAGAGGTGCGCAGTAGGAGATCGCGCAGTCCGGCCTGGTCACCACGTGCGCGCAGGTGGGCGGCAGCTGGCGAGATCGCCTCGTCGAGGTGGTAGGCGAACATGCGCAGGATCTCAGCGACCTTGGCGGCCGCCTGGTAGTTCGCAACCGCCCCGACGCCGAGGAATGCCCCGATGATGATTCGGTCCATCTGCATCAGCAGGCGGTTCGACATGTGGATGAGGTAGGCGGAGATTGAAAATGACAGTTGTTCTCTGATTGCGCCCGGGTGGAAGTGCTTCGCTGGATTGAGCGATAGCCCCGGCAGGAGTTTGAACGCGAACATCGCAGAGAGTGTGCTCGGGATGAGTGAGCTGATCCCTGCGATGAGAACGATCAGGCTGAACGGCACCTCCGATTTCACACAGATGGTGATGACGGTGAAGTTGGTGATGGCGATCCCGGTGCGGATCCAGTTGGCGAGGTCGAGCCGCTGCAGCCCCTGCAGCATTTCGTTGAACAGCCCAAGCGGAAAAATTAGCGCGAGGCACAGGGCGAAGTAGACGTAGGCGTCTTTGAATTCGCCGATATATTCTGGTGGTGCTACGAAAAAATGGAAGAACACCGGGCGCAGTAGAAACAGGACGCAGAACAGGAACGCGGCAAGGACCGTGAACCCCCAGAAGGCGGTTGTCAGCAGGCGGTTCATGCCCTTTACATCGTCGTCGGCCATCTTCTCGGCGACCGCTTTCTGCACGCTCATGCCGATGCCGAAATCTAGTACGAACCCCATGCCGAAGAGTGACCACAGCAGCGCCCAGAAACCGAACTCCTCCTTGCTCCACGTGCTGAACAGCATGCGGAACATGAACAGGCCCAGCCCGAGGCTGACAGCCGTCGACACGTAGCTGCTCAGCGAGTTCTTCAAAAAACGTTTCTTCCAGCTTACTTCAGCCATGATTCTCTAAGAGTGCGCGGGTGATGGCTTCGGTGCCGGTGATGGTTGTTTGATCGGTTGCGGTCGTGGTTGCCGTTCTTTTCGCGTGTCCCAGAACGCCTGATTCAACTTCCAGAGCCGGAAGACGATCGGTAGTTTGCCCTCGCGGCGGACCGAGTCGTAGTGCACAACGAGCGAGACATACATGATGAAGACCATCATGTTGATCGACTGCGTGAAGACGCGCTCGAGTTGCGAGTGCATGTAGAACAGCGCGAGGGTGACGATCATCCCCAAGATGAACGAACCCTGGCGGGTGTTGCGGTAGTGGTGGTAGTTCTTCAGGCAGATGTAGAAGCTGAATGCGAAGAACACCATCAGGCCGGCGAATCCGAGGTAGCCGGTCTCGGCGAGGAACATCCAGTAGAGGTTTTCGGTGTTTGGGTTCTTCTCGAAATACTTGATCGGGAAGTAATAGCCGCGTCGCTCGTTCCATCTCTCCAGCATCCTCGAGTATCTGGCGTAGGGGCGGCTGTTGACGACGTTGTAGTTGTTCAGACCGACGCCATGCGGATTGTCTTTCAACATCTCGTAAGAGACCTCCTCGAGCACGGTTCGCAGGTTCTGTTTCTTTTCGTAGTCGTGCGAGCCGATGAATCGGCCGAGGATGCTGTCGAGAGCCATGAGGATGACGAAGCTACCGCAGGCGACTGCCGCTCCGATGATGAGACTACGTTTGATGGTCATCTTCTGGATGGCGGCGTGGGTGATGATCGCGATGCTTCCCAGTGTAATCATGATGAGTGCGCCACGGGAGATCGAGAGGACCACCAGTAGGCCACTGCAGCCGAATGCGGTGAGGTAGACGAGGCTGTCGACCCATTTCGTCTGCCGTGACAGGCTCATTGCTAGCATCGGCAGACCGCAGAAGTAAGCCCAGGTCGCCATGGAGTTCTGGTGATCGAACGTACCTGCGACCTGGTGGACGCCGCCGAGGTAGCGCATTTTAAGAGACACGGCGCACTGGACCATGAGGGTCAGGGCGATCCCCCAGAGTATCGTCCGCAGATCGCCTGATTGGCGGATGATGTTGTAGGCAATGATGTAATAGAGGAACATCCTGCCGAAGTTCCACATTGCCATCAGGCTATACTCGGTGATTGGAGCCTGGAAGATGGAGACGCTGATGCAGACGTAGAATACGGCGAAGTAGAACAGGCCTGGCGGGATCAAACGGAAGCGGTGGCCACGTCTCGAGAGGAAGAGCGCGAGCAGTAGCGCGACGCCGAGGATGTCCTGCATCCCGATGGTGAACCCGGTCGTGTGGCCCCGGTAGGTCTCGACCGACATCAGCGTGAAGTTGATCTTCGCCAAACCGAGGAACTTGGCGTTGCCCATGCTCGGTAAGAAGATGCAGCCGAGCATTAGCGCCCTGCGGTGCCACTGGGAACGAGCACAGTAGACCCCCAAGATCGGCACCACCACGAAGAAGGCAACGAACGTGTAATAGAGTTTACGGATGTCGTCTGGAGAAAATTCCACAGCTTAGCTATTTCATTCGGAGCAGTTTTTTGACGCCGGAGCGGAGTTTGCGATCGATGGCTTTCCAGCGGAGCTGACCCGAGAGGCTTACGACTTTCTCGAATGCATCTGCGATGTCTTGGACGTCGGATTCATCCCCGAGGAGCGATTGGTGGGCGAGTACGATGCCGGTCGCTCCCGAGACGCGCTCGGCGACCGGGCACTGCGAGTGGATCCCTAGTTCGCGGGTCGCGTCTTTGCCCTCAGGGAACTTCCAGATGTCGACGCCGGGCTGCCAGAGCTCCGACTGGTAGACGATCTCGTAAGGGGCTGTAACTGGGATGCCCTCCTCCTTGAGTGCGTTGACGAACACGTCGCGGGGAACTCCGCCGACTGCGGTGGGATCGTAGCTCATCGATAGGCAATACATGCCCTGTCGGGTCACCTCCGGTTTCGCTGCGAGCACCTGTAGTCCTTCGATGGCGTCGAGTTGCCCGCGCAAGTGTTCGATGTTGTTAGCGCGGGTGGCGATCTGATCCGGTAAGCGGGAGAGCTGTCCCACCAGCACCGCTGCCTGAAATTCAGTGATGCGGTTGTTGCTGCCAAAACCGGTAGGCTTGTCTGGCGAGGGGCTGCGGCCACAGTTGATCAGGCGATAGATCTTGTCCGCGAGTTCATCATCGTTGGTGGTCAGGGCACCGCCTTCACCGGCGGTCATCCCCTTTGTGTGCTGGAAGCTGAACGAGCCGATGTCGCCCATGCTACCGATCGCTTGACCTCGCCACTGTGATCCATGGGTGTGCGCGCAATCTTCGATCACGCGCAGGTCGTGCTCTTTGGCGATGGCGAGCAACTCGTCCATCTGTGCGAGTTGGCTGTAGAGGTGCACCGGGATGATGCAGCGAGTGCGCGGGGTGATCTTCTTGCGGACGTCGTCAGGATCTAGGCACCAGTCGCCTTCGCGCACGTCTGCGAAGATCGGGGTCGCTCCGACTTGGATCGCACACCAGGCGGTGGCGAGCCAGGTGAGCGCTGGGACGATGACTTCATCACCAGGACCGATCCCGAGTGCCTTGAGTGCGAGTTCGAGCGTGACCGAACCGTTGCTGGCACAGAGGACGTGTTGGACGCCTTGGAACGCCGCGAACTTCTGAGTGAACTCTGCCTCGATTGGTCCGTTGAATCCCCAGGTACCACTCTCGAGCGCCTGCATGAGGCCGATGCGTTCCTCGTCGCCGAAGATCGGCCAAGCGGAGAACGGTCTGCTGCGGACAGGGGCGCCGCCCTGGATGGCTAGTTTGTTAGACATGTGCGTGTTTTTGATTGGTTCTGTTCTTTACCTCGACGGGATGGAACTCGCTGGCGATCTTCTCCGCCATCCGGATGGACAAGGCCACGCCGGTCGGGACCGGGTTGCTGATACCGCCGGTTGGGAACGCGCCATAGCTGGCAAGGTAGAGGCCCTTGACGTCGTGCGACTCGAGGTGGCTATCGGTGACCGACTGGTTCGGATCGTCTCCCATGCGATGGGTTCCCATGTAGTGGCCGCTGACGAGTGGGGGAACCTCGACCCGCACATCGTGGGCGCCGAGCTTGTCGAAGATCTGGCGAATGACCTTTTTCATCTCCTCATAGCCGCGCTTTTCGTAATCGCCGGCCATCAGGTCGAAGTGAATACGCGCGGCCGGATTGCCGTAGCGATCTTTGACCGTGGGGGAGAGATCGACGCGATTTTTCTCATATGGGAGCTGCTCCATGAAGGCTCCTAGGGTGATAAATCGACCGAATGTTTGATCAATCTCCTCCTTCAATTCCGCGCCCCACTTGCCTGACTCGAGGGCGATTTCAAGTGGCGTCGGACCAGCGTTCTCGCGGATCAAGAGGCGTGCGCCAGCCCACTCGCCGCGGTTTTCATGATCGTGGAATTGCATCGAGGTCGCGGTCTCGTAGCCGCGGGCGTAAGGCGTTAGCTTCTGATCGACGCGGCCGGTGAGATAGAATTTCACGTGTTCGGTAAGGTATTTTCCGAGCACGCCAGAGCTGTTGGCGAGGCCACCTTCTTTGGAGAGAAGCAGCAGGCGGACGTTCTCGATCGCCTGAGCTGCGAGAATCACGCGCGGGGCGTGGAGCTCGCGCAATTGTCCATCGCGATCGTGGTAGCGGACGCCGGTGAGATTCTCCTGTGCGTCAGTTAGGACTTTGGAGACATTCGCCTCGGTGAAGAGGGTGAAATTCTCATGCCACTTGAGCGCGTCGATCGTCTGATCGGAGGAGAACATCGCTCCGATTGGGCACGCCCGACACACGCCGTAGTCGAGGCACTTGGATCGCCCCTCGTAGGGCTCGGTGTTGCGTGCGTTTGGCGTCGAGTGCAATTTGATCCCAATTTTGCCGGCTGCTTTTTCGACGAGCCGATCCGTCTCACTCCACGGGTAGGCAGGCATCGGAAACTCTGCGCTGCGCTGCGAGGCAAACGGGTTGTCGTCATCGGCCGAGACGCCGATGAAGCGTTCGGACTTTGCGTAATCTTCCTCGATCTCGTCGTAGTCGATCGGCCAATCGATACCGACACCGTACTTCGACTTCAGTTTGAAGTCGTTGGCGATGAAGCGCGGGGTGACTGCGCCCCAAGCGAGTGAGGAGCCACCCACGCGTCGCAGCGAGAATGTGTTGAGCCCTAGGTCGTCGCCGTGCAATTCGAATGCCCAGGGATCGTAGTCCCACGCTGGTCCATCGCTTGGCGTGCGTTCCATGACGGCGAAACGATCTTCATCTGGAGGCGTTCCCGCCTCGAGCATCGCGACATTCAAGCCCGCTTTGACCAACACAGAAGCGGCGGCTGCCCCGAGCGGGCCAGAGCCGACGATGATGCAATCGAAGTGATCGCTGCGATGCCCGGAGACGTCGATGGCCGGTCTTTTGAGGAACTCGTGGATGCCCTGTCGCGCCACCCCTGAGAGTGTGCAGGTCTGTCGGCCTCCCTTGGTGTGAATCCTGTCACCGTCCAGATTTTTTGCCCTGAATTTTTCGAACGAGCCGTCATCGATTGAGAGAAACAGGTCGCCCCCGCGTTGTTTGACCGATTCGATGACCCCCTCTGGCCCGCTCTGCAAAGGTTTGCCCGGGTAGTTCTCATAGCCGACGGATTCCCAGGCGCGTGGCCCACGGTAGTAGAGGTCGAGAAAATCACGGACGACGAATTGGCGGAATCGTTTGGTCGATGGTGAGCTCAGTAGGAGATCAAAGTTTTCCGACGTTAGCCGGAGTTGCTTCCTCCAGTTCGAGTCGTTCTCGCGGAACTGGTACGGGCGCAGTATCTTCTTCAGGGCGCGGTGCTGAGCCTCCCGATCGAGCTGGGCAAATCCCGCACTGAGTCGGGCTGCTGCCTCGCGGTAGGTGATCAGGAAGCCGGGTTGCTCAGAGATGCGTCGCTCGAGATGTTGCGAAAATTCTGCTTCTGTTAGGGCATGGTCAGCTGTGACTGCGCCGAGCAGTGCGAACAGCACTTCCTTCTCGGTGGCTGATAGCTCCACAGATTCTGTGTCCTCCGGTTCGGGGAGGCGTGGTCGGATGTAGTTCTTGAGTTGGGTGCGAAAATTCATCAATCCAAAAGCCCTTGCCTTTCTTATAAGTGCGATACTCATCAAAAATAATCATTATAACTGCATTTTTATTAAAATTACAGAGAGGTGATATGAATTATACATAAAGTTATGGAAATTGTTTAAAAAGTAAAGTAATTTTAACTTCTATTGAACCCTGAAAGTCTCGCCGTCTCTGGCGCGTAAAGGGCATCGCCAATTTTAATTCACTGCCGTCGGGCGTCCGACCTGGCAAGCAGCCACATGACAACCGATCAGAAGATGCAGGAGAAAACGCAAGAGTGGAAACGTGAGCCCTATGTCATCTCGACGCTGCTGGGGATCCCATTCCACCATGTGACCATGGCGCAGACGCTTGAGACTTGTGAGCGGTTGTTGGACGACCGTTCAGAACCCTCTTACATCGTCACCGCGAATGTCGACTTCACCTACCTCGCCTCAAAGAACCCGGCACTACGTGATTTCATCTTCCATTCTGATCTCGTCATTTGCGATGGCCTCCCACTGGTCGGTCTGTCGAAGGTTTGCGGGGGGGCAGAATTGCCAGAGCGGGTGGCCGGTTCGGATCTCGGGATGCCTCTGTTGGAGCTGTGTGCACGACGTGGGTTCTCGGTCTACTTCTTGGGGAGCGACGAGCAAACCCTAGGCGAACTAGAGGACGTCTTGGCAGAACGCCTGCCAGAATTGAAGATTGCCGGGCACTGTTCACCTCCGATCGGACAGGTAGAGGATTGGGATAATGAAGAACTCAGTGAGAAGATCGAGAACGCGGCTCCGCACCTGATTTTGGCGGCTTTCGGCTGCCCGAAGCAAGAGCAGTGGATTGCCCGCAATCACCGCAGCCTCGGGGTGCCACTCAGCATCGGTGTCGGTGCGACCTTGGATTTTATCGTCGGTAAACAACAACGTGCGCCGAAGCTAGCGCAGAAATTGTGCCTCGAATGGTTCTGGCGGATGTGTAGCAATCCGAAGCGTTTCGTAAAACGCTACGCAAAAGACTTTGGCTTCCTGTCCGAGGCGGCCGTGCGGCAGTGGCTCGACAGCCGCAAGCGTGGCAAGGTGATCGATGGTGTCGATCCGGACGTCGCCAAGGCGCATCGCTACACGGTTTGCGGTGGAGCATGGAAGAGTGGCGGGCTTGCCGGTTGTGAGGAGTTAGCTAGCGACCGCGGCGATGTGTTGATCGATTGCTCGACGGTGACCCGGTTCGGAGCAGTCGAGTTGGGGCAGTTGTGTGAGATGGCTCGCCAGGTGCATCGCAGCAGCCGCTACTTCGCGATCGTGCGTCCCACAGAAGTTGTTTCCAGTATGATCAAACACCAGAAACTCGACGCTCAATTGCCGATGTTCGAGAGCCTGAAGGCGTCGCTCTTGGACAATGTCGCCGCGCCTCACATCGCAAAAACGGAGTTTGAGGGATGGACAAAAAATTGGTCAAGAGACTCCAAAGAGGGTGTGGAAATTACATAAATTATAATTATTAAGTTTCTCGGGGATAAATTGGTTTACGAAAGTCAGAGGTAGTTTATATTTTTTACTCATAAATATGAAAAATACGAAAAATAAGGGTTTCAATTTTGCACTCCCTTTTGATCCATTTCGACTGCTACTGGCCGTTTTGGAGAAATTTGGGTTCATCCTGCTTGCTGCTGTGGTTTGCGGAGCCTTGGGGATCGGGTATGCCGTGTTCAAGTTAGGTGACACTTACACTGCGTCTGTGACCTTGGCCTCGGAGGGGTGGCACACCAAACGAGCGGACGAGGGGACGACCTACGTCCCGATGCCGATCACCGATGAGGCGGTGGTGATTGCGGCTCATGCGGAAGAAGTTTACGAGATCGCAGCGAAGAAGATCGATCCGAACATGCAGGGCGCAGCGGTGCGAGCCCTGGTGAGCCTCGAGCAACTGCCAGGAGAGGGTCTGTTCTCGGTCAGTGCGAATACGAGCGAGGGAGGGGAGATGACTCACCGAGTGGTCATTGCTTATGCAGAAGGCCTGATGGAGTACACCGCGTTGATTCGCAAGAAGGAGGCTCGCAGAGAATACGAGCAGTTGGAGAAACAGTTGAAGGAGAAAGAGGCGGCCACGCAGGAGATCCGCGGTGAGATCGTTGAGTACGTGAAGGGTACGGGGATCTACGATGTGCTGAGCACGGGCGGGACAGCGGTCTCACAGATCGGACTACTGAAGAAATCGCTCAACGATTACAAGGCAGATTTTGCGAGCTACAACGATCAGACGGTTGCGCTGATCCGCAAGGAGGCGGTCGTGCCACTCAAGCAGCAACTCAGCGCACTGCTAACCCAGTACACTGAGG
>JBLHKE010000046.1:0-19429 GCA_047619485.1 Verrucomicrobiales bacterium
TCCCGCTCGTGCTCGTGGAACACAAAATTCCGATCCACAACACGGCTAACGCAGTGGTAGTGGGAACTGAAACAAGCGGTCGGCAAAATGGGTCTAGCTCGAGGCATACATGTATACTGGACATATGCTTGGTAATTGCAAGCCTTTTCTTCGGCTTTTCGGGGCGCGGCTCGGCGATCTGATTTATGGATCTGGATCAATCGGTTTGCGTCGTCGGCGGTGGGCTCGCCCTGCGCGCGGTATAAATCGCGCTGGGCATCGAGTTGTTCTCGAAGCAATCAAGCAGACATTGAATACTGAAGATGGAACGCCGTTTCCTCGGCTACAGCGACGGAAGGAACTGGAAACGGTGGCTACGGGATGACTGTGATTTGCAATCGAAGCCGTCGGGTTGGTTGTAATCGCGTCACCATTATTGGACGGTCGAACGACAACTGCGTGGCACACAGGTAATTTTTGATGACGCGGAGAACCGGAAGGTGAGACCATCTCCCCTAGATCGGTTCATCCTTTCGTGTCTTGGTGCCTTCTTGTGATTCTACTTAACGTCAGATTCGGTTGTGGGGTGTTGGTGACGATCTTTGGGGGGAGCTACGTGGGTGTGATTGAGTAGCCGTCCACGGAGTGCAACTCCGTGCTACTTTTCGTCAGCTGTGCTCGCTATTTACTCGATCCGGATGCGGCCTTCGGTCTCACTGCAGATGTCGATGTAGGTGCGTCCGTTCTGTTCGACGACCGCTTTTAGAAACCAGCCGAGTTGGTCATCGTGCTGGAATCGGATACTGTGGACGGCGCGGCGGCGGCGGCCTTCGGATACGACGGGGCGGATGAAGGTGACCTCGGCGGCGCGATCGGCTTCGAAGCCTTCTTTCCTGAGTTTGCCGTGCAGGATGTAGGCCACTTTGACTTCGCTGGTACCGATTTCGTAGAAGTCGGCGATAAGCTTGGCTGCCAGCACCCGGGTGATTGGTTTCGGCTCTTCGTCTTGTGCCGCGGCTGGGTGGAGACCTAGGGCAAGGGCTACAAACAGGACGAGGGTGGCGAGTGCGTGGTTGGTGTGTTGCTTCATCATGTTGTTTTTTGACCCCTGAGGCTGGTTGATATTCAATCTTTGTCTCGGTTTGGCCGCTCGCTGCCGCTGGCATTCTGCCCGTATCTGGCTATATTCGCAAACAAATGCACGCCCCGCTGACAGAAGAGGAGCAGGAGAAGATGGAATACCTGCTGGGTGCCTTCGGGGCTGATGCGATGGGCGCACCGAAGCTCTCGATCCTCTACCGGCTGGGATTGGTGGCGGTGACGGCGATCATGGTGTTGCTCCCGCTGGCGTATCTCTCGCTGGTGGCGGGGATCGTCTGGTGGGTGGTGAGCAACGCGTTTGACCCGCCGCTGCTGTCGGACATGTTCGGGATGTTTAAGTATGCTGCGGTGCTCTCGCTCGGGCCGATCGTGCTGTTTTTCATGGTGAAGCCGTTGTTCGCACGACCGGTCGAGAAGGATGCTCTAGTCGAACTCGCGGATGGGGAAGAGTTGTTCCTGCGCTCGTTCATCTACATGGTGGCGCGCGCGGTCGGGAGCCCACTACCGAGCGTGATCGAGTTTGATTGTAGCGTCAACGCTGCGTCCGGTTTTCGTGGGGGGCTGATGAGCATCTTGCGCAATGACGTGCGCTTGCTGATCGGGCTGCCGCTGGTGGCCGGGATGAGCCTACGCTCGTTTGGCGGGATCTTGGCGCATGAACTCGGGCACTGTTCGCAGGGCTTTGGGATGCGCATGGCGTTCGTCGTGCAGCTGGTCAACCAGTGGTTCTACCGTGTGGTGCACGGCCGTGATGCGTGGGATTTGAAATTACGCGATGCGGCGGAGAATGGGGAACCGCATATCTCTATGGTGGCTTGGCTGGCGATTTTTTTCGTCTGGTTGACGAGGCGTTTCCTCTGGGTGTTGATGACGATCGGGCAGTTGACCAGCTGTTTCGCGCTGCGGCAGATGGAGTACGATGCGGATCAGTATGAGGTGAAGTTTGCGGGTGCGCGCGGGTTTAGGAATACCTCGCGGCGACTCAGTCATTTGAGTGCAGGTGCGGCACGGGCGACGCGCTTGTTGCAGCAGACCTGGCAGGAGCAGAAGCTGGCGCGCGACTTGCCGATGCTGACGCGGGTGCAGACCGAAGAGTTGTCAGAGAAAGTCCGCGACATGATCGATCAGGAGATGGCGCTGGTGAAGACTGGTCTGTTCGCCACACACCCGGCCGAGAGGGATCGGCTGCGGGCGGCAGCCGCGCTCGGGGATGACGATGGTTTCTTCGATCTCGAGGAGGCTGCGACGGTGTTGTTCCGTGACTTCGAGGGGCTTTGCGAGCGGGCGACAGCTTGTTACTACCTGACGAATTGGGGGCTCGAGGTCGAGGCTGCGCAGCTGCTCGAGAACGAGGAGCTGTGGGCGGAGGCGGAGGATCGTAAGGCGACGACCAAGGCCTGCGAACGTTACTTTGGTGGACGGCTGACGGCTCTTCGACCGTTCACTCTCTCATTTGATGATTTGGAGACGGCGCCAGATCTGGGGCTTTCCAAATTGAAGATGGGGGAGGTGTTGTCAGCGCGGGAAGACGATTTCGAGCGCTTTGCGGAGGCGGATGCACGTTGTGTGGCTGCGATTCAGGCTACCGGGTTGTTGATGGCAGGCTACCGGGTCGACCTCGCACACTTTGGGCTCGAGAGCGGTGAACTGGTGGAGGTGATGGGGCTGCGCAAGCGTTCGCGGTTGAAGATGGATGAACTACAGTTGCAGCTGCGCGGATTTGATGGGGTGGCGCGTGGGCGTCTGGCGGCTGCGCTGGCGATTGCGCGCGAGGATCAAGAACACCGGCACGTGGTCGAGACGCTGGTCGAGTTTCTGGGGGTGTTTGAATCGCTGCTACCATTGATCGCGCGCCTGAGGGAACGTTGGCTGGTTCAAGAAATCCTCATGAACAACGTCGGCCGGTTTGGGATGACCGGTCCGGCGCAAGATCGCTTGAATGCGCTGGTGACGGAGATGGCTCCGATCGTGCAGCGAATTCTCAAGACGACCGAGGGCTGGACTTATCCGTTTCCTCACTACTGCGGGGAGATCGCACTGAACGATTTCGTCCGACTGGAGCTCCCAGGGGAGAATGATCTGTTCACGCGGACGTTCAAGACGACCGAGGCGTTGCTCGAGCGTTTGATCGGATTGTACTTTCGGGTGATCGGGAGGTTGGTGTTGGTGGCGGAGGAAATTGAGGAAAGGGAAGGTCGCGCGGAGTTGTAATTCGGACGCTTGTCCGTTCGAAGAGTCACCTCTGTGGATGGCTCATGCAGTCGGTAGTTAAAGTTAACGTTAACTTTAACTCCCCAGAGCCCCAGCCTGAAACCAACTAAGCCCTTATCAACCTGATGCCGTCTCGACTCGATAGCTCTACGGCCTGAACGGCCAGAAAATCGGTATCAACGCAGTTGCCACCAACCATAGAATCAAGTTCAGCGGAACGCCGACCTTCGGGAAATCACTGAATTTGTAGCCGCCGGCACCGTAAACGTAGGTATTGGTCTGGTAGCCGATCGGGGTGGCGAAGCTGGCGCTGCAGCCGAACATCATCGCGACGACGAAGGGGCGGGCGTCGACGCCGAGTTCACCTGCGAAATCGATGCTCTGCGCAATCTTGACGACGATCGGGGTGAGCAAGACGGCGACCGCGTTGTTGCTGATGAGTTCGGTGAGGGTTGAACTCAGCAGGTAGACGGCAGCGAGGATGACGACCGGGTGGTAGTTGCCGAAGATGGCCATCACGCCGTCTGCCATGAGTGCGGCACCGCCAGTGACCTCCATGGCTTTACCCACTCCTAACATACCAATAATCAGAAAGATGATGTTCCACTGGACGGAACTGTAGGCCTCGTGGGGTTGCAGGCAGCGGGTGGCGAGCATTGCGATGGCGGCGAGGAACGCGAGGATGACGATCGGCACGCCGGAGAGCGAGGCGGCTAGGATGAACCCGACTGTGATCGCGGCGGCATACCACGCCTTCTCGGGGCGGATGCCCTTGGCATTGCGTGTGGTCAGGCTGATGAAATCGCGTTCTTCCTGGATAGATTCAATCGCCTGTTGCGGGCCCTCGATGAGCAGTGTGTCGCCAGGATGCAGGCGCACGTCTTCGAAATTGCGCCTGAAATCGCCACCTTGCCGATGGATGCCGAGGATGAGGACGCCGAAGCGCTGGCGAAATTTGAGCGCTCGGAGGGTGCGTCCGACGAGGCGTGATTGCGGTCCGATGATCCCCTCCATGAGGACCGCCGGGCGCCGCTCGAGGGTTTCGAGTTTCAGGTTCTGGTAGGCGGTGAGCCGCAGCCCCTCGGTGTCTTTGAGATCCTCGAAGTGCTCACCGTGGACAGAGATCAGGATGCGGTCTCGCTCCTCGATGACCAGCGAGTCGAGGCCTTCCGGTAGCGGCATGCCGAGGCGCCTGATTTCGAGTACTCGCGCTTCTTTGATCGCTTTGAGGAGGGTGTCGGGAAGTGTCTTGCCGATCAATGGTGAGCCGGCCTGGACGATGACTTGGGTGAGGAACTCGCGCTCCTGCATGTCGGCGATATCAGTGGCGACGGACTCGCGTTCTGGCAGGAGTTTCCTGCCGATGGTCAGCATGTAGACGAAACCGATGACCGCGTAGACGATGCCGAGTTTGGTGAGTTCGAACATAGTGAAGGGTTTGAGGCCGTAGCTCTGCGCCTGGCCGTCGATGATGAGGTTGGTCGAGGTTCCGGTGAGCGTGCAGGTGCCGCCGAGGATGCAGGCGTAGGATAGGGGGATGAGCAGCCGGGACGCTTTCAGGTCGGTGCTCTTTGCGAGGCGTAGGATGATTGGTAGGAAAACCACCACCACCGGCGTGTTGTTGACGAAGGCCGAGAGGACGGCGCCGGTGATCATTAGGACGACGAGGACGCGCACTTCCCCCTCGCCGGCGACTTTGCGGAATGCCGTGCCCATGATGTCGATGCAGCCGGAGCGTTCAAGCCCCGCGCTGAGAATAAACATGCAGGCGATGGTGATGGGAGCTGGATTGGAAAAGGCTGCGAGCAGTTCCTCCTTGGGGAGAATGCCGACGGCAAGGACTAGCCCGAGCGAGAAAAGCGCAACCATGTCGGGGGCGAGCCACTCGCGGAAGAAGGCGAGGACGGCGAAGCCGAGCACGACAAACACGAAGATCTGTTTAAGGGTGGCTGGGTCGGGGAGGAATTCGAGAAGGGCGAGCATCGCAGAGAACGTGGGGCGGGGACCTGCCTCGTGAAAGTGGAATTTCTTTGAACGATTGCCTTCCCGGGCGGCGCTTTGGTGCTACGATGCCCGTGATGTTTCCACTCAAAAATCGATGCCGCCGAGGCTGCGGAATCCTGATCGCCACGCTGGTGTGGATCGGCGGGCACGTGGCTGGTGCCCAAGATTTGGAGGAGACGGTCGCGAGTGTGCGGACGTTTCTCGGGCAACTCACGCTAGACGATCAGGCCTTGGAAATGATCGATGTGGCACTTGAGAAGCTCGATTCTGATCGTTTTGCCGAACGCTACCTGGCTTCGGTCTACCTGGCGCGCTTGCCGGTGTTGCCGCGCGAGCGCATACGCAAGGCGCTGGAGGGGGCTCCGTTGGACAAGCAGTTGAGGATCGCCCAGGTGTTTAAAGTGAATACGGCCGAGCGTACCGACGGGATGATCATTCGCGCGATGGAGGTGGTGATGGCGCATGGTCTGGAGGGGCTACTTCCGGAGATTACCAGGGCGCTGGAAGGTAGAGACCTCGAATCGGCGTGGGATGCTTGCATCGGAGCCTGTGAGGCGACGGTGGTGGAGGCTGACCTCGAGTTGGTCAATGAGTTGATCAATAGTCAGACGGTAGTGGTGCGCGCCGGGGCCGCGGTCGCGCTGATGAAATTGCAAGGCAAGCGGGCGATGGAGCAGATCGTGCCCCTGGTCGAGGATCCTGATGATCGGATCAAGTTGCTGGCGGCTCATTTCTTGCGGGGTATAGCTAGCCCGGCCTGCCTCAAGGCGTATGCTTCGCTGCTGTTGGCCGACTCGGATTTTGCGGTGCGCTGGGAGAGCCTTGATGCGCTACAGGAAATCACCGATCAGGATTTTGGCTACTACGCCTCAGCGGACAAGAAGGCGCGCGAGGAGCCGGCGAAGTTGTGGATGAAGTGGGTCGAGGAGAATGCGGACACGGCGAAGTTGAACTTTGAAATCGAGGAGTCGGAGGAAATCGTATTGTTCAATGGCAAGGATCTCGACGGTTGGAAAGAGGTGAAAGGATTTTTCAGGAACGTCCAAGACAAGCCGCAAGGTTGGGGTGTGGAGGATGGACACCTGGTATGTTTTGGTGGCGATCCCGGGCATCTCCGGAGCAAGAAAGCTTACAAGAACTACCGGCTGAAACTCGAATACCGCACGCCGGTTGGCAATGGTGATAGTGGCATAGGTCTGTTTTTGTCCGGTGACGACAAAGTCAAGCCGGTGTGCCTCGAGGTGCAGATTCTGGCTGGTCACAGCGGCGACCTCTACCAGATCGGTGGGTTCGCTGCGACCGATGCACTAAACAGGCCGATCACGTTTCGCTCGGAGCGGATAGCGGATCCGAAGGAGGATGTCGAGGGCTGGAATCGGATGGAGTTGCACGTGATCGAAGGCACCGTGGAGGTGGTGATCAATGGGGCAGTGGTCAACAAGGCGACGGATTGTCCTACCGATCCGACGATGTTCACCCTGCGCAATGAGGGCAGCCGGGTCGAGTTTCGTGGCTTGTTGTTGGAGCCGCTCGAGTGATGCTGATCCTGGCCACAGGGGGGACGATCGATAAGGTCTACTTCGACGCGAACTCGGAATACGAAGTCGGCGAATCGATCGTGTCGCAGGTGTTTGCGGATGTCGGTGCGCGACTCGACTACCGGCTCGTCTCGCTGATGCGCAAGGATTCGCTCGAGATCACCGCCGAGGATCGTAAGTTGATCCGAGCAGAGTGTGAGTCGGCCGCGGAGAATCGGATTGTGATCACCCACGGCACCGATACCATGACGCAGACGGCCGAGGCGATCATGGGGATCGCCGGCAAGACCATCGTCCTGACCGGATCGCTGACGCCGGCGCGGTTCCGGAGTACGGATGCTGTGTTCAACCTCGGCTGTGCGCTCGGTGCGGCGGCCAGTGCTGGGGCTGGGGTCTATGTCGCGATGCACGGTCGGGTGTTCGAGGCTGGGAAGGTGCGCAAGAATCGAGCGGCAGGGCGTTTCGAAGACCTGTAAGCTTTCCGCGAAAGCGATTGAGTTTTTCGGCGGGAGTAGATTAAGATGCTTCCCAATGGAGCCTTCAATACTTCTGCTTAAAGAGATCGCGATTGCCGCGAACGAGGCAAGCAGCATGGATGTGGCCTTCCGGGAGGCGTTGGATCGGATCTGCGCCCTGGCGGGCTGGCCGGTAGGGCACGTCTACCTACCTGCCGAAGATGGTGGACGCCTCGAGCCGACTGAAATCTGGTACATTGAGGACGAGGAGCGATTCGCGGAGTTTCGGTCGATCACCGAGGCGACACCGTTCGCGCTCGGTGAGGGATTGCCCGGCAGAGTGTTGGAGCAGGGTGGGGCGGTGTGGATCGAGGATATTCCGACGGTGCCGAACTTCGCCCGTTCGGAGGTGGCGAATTCTGTGGGACTGCGTGGTGGTTTTGGCTTCCCGATCCTGGTGGGCGACGAGATCGCCGCAGTGATGGAGTTTTTCACCGTCGAACCGCGGCCACGCGACGACGAATTATTGGAGACCTTGACGCAGGCTGGCGTCCAGCTCGGGCGGGTGGTCGAGCGGGTGAGGGCTTCGGATGAACTCGAGCGTCGGGTCGCCGATCGCACCCGAGAGCTGACCGCGCTCAACAAGAGCCTGAAAGTCGAGCTGGTGAATCACGAGCAGATGGAGTCTGCCCTGCGGGACTCGGAGGCGATGTATCACTCGCTGGTCGAGTATGCGCCGTTGAGCATCTACCGAAAAGATCTCGGTGGTCGGGTGGTTTTTGGAAACGCGTCCTACTGCGAGGGTCTGGGGTTGAAGATAGACGAGTTGATCGGCAAGACGGATTTTGATCTCTTCTCGCACGAGCAGGCTTCGAAGTATGTGGCGGATGACGAGCGAGTGATCGATATCGGCGAGCCGTTGCGGTTGGTCGAAATGCACCAGGGTGTCGACGGCACGATGTATGTGGAGGTTTTGAAGACACCTATCTATGACCACCGGGGGGAATGCGTCGGGACGCAGGGGATTTTCTGGGATGTTACCGCCGAGTATGAGTCGCGGCGCAAGCTTGAGGAGAGTGCGGCGGCGCTTAGCCAGAGCAACGATGACCTGGCGCAGTTTGCCTATGTGGCCTCGCACGACTTACAGGAGCCGCTGAGGATGGTGTCGAGCTATCTCCAGCTCATCGAGCGTCGCTACAATGATGTTCTGGACGAGACCGGACGCGAGTTCATGGCCTTCGCGGTCGATGGTGCCAAGCGCATGAAGAACCTGATTCGAGCGCTGCTGGAGTATTCGAGGATCGGCACTGGTGGTGGTGAGATGGAGTTGGTGTCTCTCGCGGAGGTCGTGAAAGACGTCGAGGGCGTCCTCAAGATGGTGATCGAGGAGAGTGGGGCGAAGCTGAAGGTGAATGAATTGCCGGAGGTGACTTGCGACCGGATTCAGATCGCGCAGCTGCTGCAGAACCTGATCGGGAACGGCCTGAAGTTCTGTCGTGATCGCAGTCCTGAGATCGAGATTTCGGCACAGCATGATGATGTTGAGCACGCATGGAAACTGAGTGTCCGCGATAACGGGATCGGCATTGAGCCGGAGTACCTGGATCGGGTGTTCGTGATCTTTCAACGTCTGCACTCGCGTGAAGACTACGCCGGGACGGGGATCGGGCTGGCTCTGTGTAAGCGCATCGTGGAGCGCCACCAGGGGCGGATCTGGGTGGAGTCGGAGGTCGGGAAGGGGACGGTGTTCTCGTTTTCGTTGCCGGATGTTTAGCTCTACTTCACCTGCACGTCATCGCCGAGCTGGCGGATGATGGCTTTGTCGAGTGGCTGGTAGGGGTGTTGCACGAAGATGAAAGTGTTGTCCCAGGTCTTGGTATTGGAGCCGCGCCCGTCAGCGCGGACGGCGCTGCCACAGTGGTAGAGTCGGTTGCGGTAGAAGCTCGCGTTGACACTTTTCTTGGAGCGGAAAGACACCTTCACGTTGACGAAGACGTTCTCGTAGACGCGGTGGCCGCTGCCGTAGCTGCATTGGATGGCCTTGTCGGCCGCCTGTGCGAAGTAGCAGCCGGTGATGCGCCCCCAGCGGGCACCTTTCTTCATCGTGATGGCGTCTTCGCAGACGTCAGGGAAAATGATGTTCTGGATGGTGATGCGCGGGGCACTCAGGTGGATCCCATCCGGCGCGCCTTTGATCGTCGCATTCTTGACCGTGATGCCGCTGCCAGTGATGCGGAAGATCGGTGGCATGTTCTCGGTCTGCCCGCAGTCGCCGGAGCCTTTCCAGACGAGCGTTGCGCCCTCGTAGTCGTAGGTCGCGTTGCGCCGGTCGAGGGTGATCGTGTCTCGCACGATGATGACCTTCCCGGAGGGTTTGGGTGGTTTCGGCGCGCGGGTCTCAATTGCATCTGCAAGGGTAACCATCGCCGCTAGGGCGGTGAATACTAAAACGGGATATCTGCAGCGCCTCATGGTGTCGATTCTAGTCTAGGCTATACTCGTCGGGTTCGAAATGCGGTGGTGGAAAAGAGAGTTCCATCTCGTTGAGGTGATGGTTGATGATCTTGGCGACGGCGAGGTTGCGATACCACTTGTTGTTGGAAGGGATCACGTACCATGGAGCGTTCTTGGTGGAGGTCTTTTTGATCGCGTCTTCGTAGGCTTCGCGATACTCTGGCCAGAGCTTGCGGTCGGCGATGTCGGACGGGTTGAACTTCCAGTGCTTGTGGGATTTCTTCAGCCTCGACTGCAGCCGCCGCTTCTGTTCGTCGTAGCTGATGTTGAGAAAAAATTTCACCACTCGGGTGCCCTCATCGGTGAGCAGTTTTTCGAAATTGACGATGTGCTTGTAGCGTTTCTTCCAAACCTCCTTGGAGGCCAGTTTACGTACCCGGACAGCGAGGACATCCTCGTAGTGGCTGCGGTTGAAGACGGTGATTTCGCCAGCGTGCGGGACGACCTTGTGCACCCGCCAAAGGAAGTCGTGGGCGAGGTCGTCGCGGGTGGGGCGATCGAATGAGGCGCAGCGCACGCCGACATGGGATACACCTGAAAAAACACCGCGCACCGTGCCGTCCTTGCCACTGGCGTCCATCCCCTGGAGGACGATCAGCAATTTCTCCTTGCGGCGGGCGAATACGATCGCCTTGTGGGTCGCCAGGGCCTTGGTCTCCTCGGCGAGCCTTTCCAATCCAGCTTCGGAGCCCTCGGGGCACAGACTGGTATCGTCCGGGTCGTGTTTCTTTAGGTCGAGATTGGTGTCGGGTTTGATTAGGTATCGATCCATCTATCTTGTTCTGAGAGCAACGTCTGGCGCTAATGTGTGCCGGGTCCCGGGTGGCTGCAAGCCCAAGATCACCCTACTTCGTGGCACGGCGTGGGAGCAATAGCGATACGAAATACGCAACCGCCGCAATCAGGATGATCGTCGGCCCGGTGACCGTCTCCGCGCTGTAGCTGATGGCCAGGCCAGAGGTGATGAACATCATGCACAGGATGGTGGCAATTAACATGATCTGGAAGAACCCGCGACCGAGTCGGCTGGCGATCGCCGATGGCAGGGTGAGCAAGGCGATGACCATGATGATGCCGACGATGCGGACGAGGATGACCACCGTCACGGCTGTCAGGCAAAGCAGCAACAGGTAGAAGAGCGAGACCCGCACGCCGCGCACGCGGGCAAATTCCTCATCGAAGGAGATGGCCACGAACTGTTTGTGGTAGAGATACGCGAGCGTGATGACGACCACGGCGAGGATCGAGGCCAGCCAGACGTCGGTCGACGAGACGATGTTGATGTCACCGAACAGCCAGGTAGTGGTGCTCACCGTGCCGGGAATTTTCTGTATGAACAAGAAGCCGATGGCCATCCCGGTCGCCCATAAGGCGCCGATGATCGTGTCCTCGCGCTCGCTGCCACGCAAGGTTACCCAACCGATCACCAGGGCGGCGGAGACGGACACGGCGAGCGCGCCGTAGATCGGATCGCACCACTCCCAGCCGAGGACTTTCTGCGCGTAGAGCGCGACGCCGATGCCTCCGAGCGCACAGTGGGCGACCGCCCCGGCGATGTAGGTGATGCGGCGCGCCACGACGTAGGTGCCGACGACGCCGAACGAGACGCTGGCGATGAGGCCGGCGATCAGCGAGTAGCGCAAGAAGCTGTTGGCAGCCAGATCGTTGAAATACTCAACCATGGTGGTGCACGTGGTCGCCGTCAGGGCAGGACTGGTCGTGGCGCACGACGGCGACCTCGCCGCCGAAGAGTTCCGCCAGTGTGTGGCCGGTCATCTTCGTCGTTGGGTGGATGTGGACGCTGCGGTTGACGCACAGGACGTGGTCGACGAGGGCCGAGACGAAGCCGAGGTTGTGGCTGACGAGTAAGATCGAGAGCCGTTTGCTCAGTGTTTGCAGCGTATCGAGCAGTTGCGCTTCGACGGCCTGGTCGACGTTTGCCGTCGGTTCGTCGAGGAGCAGCAAGTCCGGATCGCAGGCGAGCGCGCGGGCGATCAATACCCGCTGGCGTTGGCCGCCGGAGAGATCGGAGAACGGCCGGCTGGCGCGATCGGCCATCCCGACGTCATCGAGTGCCCGGAGCGCTGCCTCCCGATCTGATTTCCGGTAGGGGCCGAGCCCACCACTTGCGATGCGTCCCATCAGGGCGACGTCGAGCACCGAGATCGGGAACTGTGGATCAAAATTCAGGTACTGCGGCATGTAGCCGATCTGCGATCGTGCTTCCTTCGGGGGCTTGCCGAAGACTTCGATGCTACCGCTGTCGGGCTTCTCGAGCCCAAGGACTAGACGCAGCAGTGTCGATTTGCCACCGCCGTTGGGGCCGACGACGCAGATGGAGTCACGCTTGCCGATCTCGAAAGTCGCCGCCTCGATGACCGCGGGGCCACCGTAGGAGAAGGTGACGTCGTGGAAGCTGATCATTGGTTCGAGAGCGCGGTCGAGATGCTGTCAGCAATGATTTTTAGATTCCCGAGAACGTCTTCAGCGAGTGGATCGAGCGGCACCACCTTGCCACCGATTTCCTTGGCGACCGTCTCAGCATTGCGCTGATCAAACTGTGGCTGCACGAAGATCACCTTGGCGCCCTCTTCTTTGGCGTGGTCAATGAACTTGGTGAGCGCTTTCGGAGTAGGGCTCTGGCCACCAGTCTCAACGGGTTCCTGGTAGAGGCCATAGGCGTTGGCAAAGTAGCCGAAGGCGGCGTGGTAGACGAAAAACGTCTCGCCAAGGAACGGTTCCATTTGGTCGGAGATCGAGCGATCGAGTTGATCGAGTGTCTCGACGAAAGTGGCGAGGTTTTTGTCGAACTCTGCCGAGTGCTCGGGAGCGATCCTCTTCAAGGTAGCCGCGATGGTTTCGGCTTGAGCCTTGATCTTTTCCGGTGCGAGCCAGATGTGCGGATCGTTTTCACCATGGTCATGATCGTGTGCATGATCGTCGCCATGACCATGTGCGCCCTCTTCGAAGGCGATCAATTTGACGCCCTTCGTCGTATCGACGATCTCAGGTGCGTTCTTTTGGCCGCTGATTTTTTCGACAAGAAGTTGCTCGAAGGGCATGCCGACTGAGAAATAGACGTGAGCTTTGGCGAGCGCGCTCATCTGTTTCGGTTGCACCGAAATCTGGTGGGGATCTTGGCCTTCGCCCGCGAACGAAGTGACCACGACGCGTTCGCCGCCGATCGCTTTGACGAAGCTGGCCTGCGGCGGGATGCTCACGAACACCGACAACTTGCCATCGGGGCGATCTTTCGATACCGAGCCACCGCAGCTGATCAGCGTGAGGGCACAAATAGAAATGGAGAAGAAGGGGTGTAGCGCGCGCATGACAGTTATAGTTGATACCGCTCCGAGGAGGCGTCAATTCGTTTTTGCAAAATTGTTGCGTTAAGAGCCAGTCGGACTTTCCCGATCCGGCAAGAATCATTTTAAAATTCGCCCAGATACACCGGCTGAATCATCAATAAATTCATTTAAATCCTTCCCCGCGTATGGATCTGCATCTGAATTCTAAAACGTTTTGCTCGAATCCTCCAAGTTCGACCGGTTCTCAAGTGATCTGCGTCGGTGGGATGCAATTTGCAAATTTGATTTACGTGTTAGATTCCGAACTCTCCGGGCGTTTTGGGGGCGTAACGCCTCATCGTCTGGTAGTCGAACTGCCCCAATTTTTTTACTGACGTATCCATGTATTCTAAGAAAAACCTATTCGCTTTCTCGCTCGCCATCGCCACTGCTCAGATGGCCACTGCTGCTGTTCCTGATGGCTTAGAGTCGTCTCGTTTCGCCGGATCGGACATCGTTCCAAGCCCTGCCTGCCTCTGCGCCGCGGCGACCGGTGAGGTTTTTGTTGGGGTTGACTTAAATGGTTCGTTGGGTAAGGGCGCTGGCAAGGGGCGGATCATCCGCCTGATCGACAAAGACCATGACGGCCAAGCGGATTCCAACACGGTGTTTGCTGAGATCGACAACCCCCGCGGGATGATCTCGATGGGGACGAAATTGTTCGTCCTGCACACGGTGATCCCGGAAAACACTGGCATCCTCGAGAGCATGCACCTCTCGGTTTTGGAAGATAAGGATTGGGACGGCAAAGCAGACGGCGAGCCGAAGCAGCTGATCTCGAACATCAGCGTGCCGAAGCACAATCAGGATCGTGGTGCTGACCATACCACGAACGGGATCGCGATGGGCATCGATGGCTGGATCTATGTCGCTGTGGGGGATTTTGGCTTTGTCGGAGCGAAGGGGACGGACGGCACCGAGCTGACGATGCTCGGTGGAGGCGTGGTGCGCGTCCGCCCGGACGGTAGCGGATTCGAGGTCTACACGCACGGGCTGCGCAACATCTACGACGTCGCGATCGATCCGCTGATGAACATCTACACGCGGGGCAATACCAACGACGGTGGTGGCTGGAACATCAGGTTCATCCACCATGTGCAATCGGGGCAATACGGATATCCGGTGCTATTCAAAAATTTTACCGACGAGATTATTCCCGCGCTCGTCGACCTTGGTGGCGGTTCTGGCACCGGGGCGATGTATTTCCAAGAGCCGGGTTGGCCAGAGAAATACAGTGATGTGCCACTCATGTGCGACTGGGGGCGCAGCCATCTCTACATTCACCGTCTGGAACCCGACGGTGCGAGCTTCACCCAGAAACAAGAGGACTTCATCAAGCTGGCGCAGGTCTCGGACGTCGATGTCGATGGCAGCGGTGCCCTCTACCTTTCCGCTTGGGATGGCGCTGGTTACAAGGGGAATCCGAAGAAGGGGTTTGTCGAACGCGTCGTGCCGAAGGGCTGGAGTCACCAGCCGTTCCCCGATCTAAAGAAACTCCCCGATGGTGCTGTGGTCGACCTGTTGCGCTCGCCTAGCGCGAAGGCTCGCCTGCACGCACAGCAGGAAATTCTGACGCGCCCGGCGGAGAAGTTGTGGAAGGGCGTGGCTGGTGTCGCGGTCGACGCTGCTGCTCCGCTGCGCTCGCGTGTAGCCGCGATTTTTACCTACAAGCAGATGCGCGGCGCCGAGGCGACCGAGGGTTTGTTGAAGCTTAGCGGCGACCCGAAGGTAAGGGAGTGGGCGCTGCGTGCGCTTGCCGATCACGAGAACGGTGCGGTCGACATCGCGCCCTTCGTAGCAGCATTGAAAGATTCGAATCCGCGCGTGCAGGTGGCTGCGGCGGTCGGGCTCGGACGCCTCGGCAAAAAGGAGGCTGCCCCGGCACTGCTCGGCGTGGCGAATCCACCGGTTGGAACGGAAGCACCAGAAGGTGGCAAAGAAGGTCCGCATGCCACTCCGAACTCAGCGGTGTTGCTGCCGCATGTCGCAGTGCATTCCCTTGTAAGCATCGCGGCGAAAGACGCCTGCCTAGCAGCGGTCGGAGGAGCGAATAGCGACGGCGCGTTGTGGGCGCTGCGCTACATGCACGACACCGAGGTGGTCGATGGCTTGATCGCGAAATTTGGTACGGCTAGCGCAGGTGACTTCTCCTTGCGGACGAAGATCCTGACGACGCTGGTGCGACTTTACCAGCAAGAGGCTGACTACGATGGCAGCTGGTGGTGGTCGACGCGTCCCGACACACGCGGGCCGTATTACAAACTCGCCAAGTGGGATGGCTCAGAGAAGATCGGCAAATTTGTCGGTGATCAGTATGCGAGTGGCGACGAGGCCACCAAGAAGGTGATCAGCGGGATCGCAGTGCGCCACCGCGCGGAGATCCCGAGCATCGTGATCAAGGTTGCTGAGTCTTCCAAGGGAAAAGGCCGCGAGAAGAAGGTCAACCTCAAGAAGATTGCCAACAAGAAAGGGCAGATCGGCAAGATGTCGATCGAGGACATTATTCTCGCGATCGGCGATGTGAAGGGGAAGGCCAACCTCGGCAAGAAGCTCTTTACCCAACAAGGCTGCGTCGCCTGTCACACGACCAGCATGGACGAGGCGCAGAAGGGACCGTTCATGGGCCACGTCGGCTCGATCCTGTCGCGCGATCAGCTCGCGGAATCGATCCTCAAACCGAACGCTTCGATCTCTCAGGGGTTTGCGACAGTGAGCGTCACGACCAAAGACAACAAGTCTTACATCGGGTTCATCTCCAAGTCGACGGCGGACGAATTAGACGTGCGCGACATCGCCGGGAACGTGACGACCTTGAAGTCGGATCAGGTCAAGGATAAGAAGGAACTCGAGATCTCGATGATGCCGCCGGGCTTGGCCAACGCGCTCAGCATCGAAGAGTTCGCGTCTATGCTGACCTACCTTCAGGGGATGAAGAAGTAAGTCTGTCTAACTCGTGCCATCCGATTCAGATTCGGCGCTTGTCTGCCACTTACATCAGGACTTTTTTCGTTCTGTTCCGCCTGCGGAGGTGTCGGTTGAGCAGCGGGTAGGCGATCACTGCGGCGAGGATGATCGCGGCGCCGGCGTAGAATCCTGAGTTCAGGTGTTTGTAGTCGCCGAGGAAGATGGCACCGAGGATGATGCCGTAGACGGGTTCGAGATTGTTGGCGAAGTTGACGGTGAACACCCCGAGCCGCCGAAGGAGTTCGACGTATTGGGCATAGGAGTAGACCGTGCAGACGATCGCTAGGACTAGCAGGCAGGTGAGGTCGAGCAGGTGAAAATCGCCGGCCTTTGGTTCGCCTCCCATGAAGCCTGCTAGCGGAAGGCAGGCGATGCAGGTAATGCAGGCACCGATCATCTCGTAGAACGCGATCTGGTGGTGGTGGAAACGTTTGGCGAAGGTGCCGTTGATGATGGAGAAGATGGTGGCGGCGATGGCTGAGGCGATGGCAATGAAAAATCCGTGGCTGTATTTCAGATTGCTACGCAAGATCACGTAGGCCGCGCCGATGATGATCGTGCCGAAGAGGATGTCGATACCGCGCAGCCGGCGTGCGCGAACCATCAGGGGTTCGAGCAGGGCAGTCCACAGCGAGATGGTCGCCATGCCGATCATGCAGATCGAGACATTGGCGACTTTCACCGAGAGGAAGAAAGTCATCCAGTGGATGCCGATGATGGCGCCGGTGGCAACAAAAATTAGGGCGTTTCGCTGCGGGACGCGGGCGTTCTTACGCAGCATCAGGCCGAGTGCGACGGCGGCAATGCCGGTGCGCCAGGCAACTAATTCGACAGCGGATAGGTCGATCAGCGACCCGAGGACAGCGGTGAATCCCCACAGGATAATGATGAAGTGGAGCTTGAGAAAATCGCGCGACATCCTGGTAGACTAGTGTTTGCGCAGGCTGACGCGCGCCTTCTCCCGAGCCTTGCGCACGGGGAGTTGCTTCGCGACAAGCGCAAATTTTCCGTCCTCTATAAATCGTTGTGCCTGTGTTAGTGCATGGATGTTGACCGGGAGGCGCGTGTGGAAGGCAGGGACGTCGATGAACTGTCTCATCCCGTCGAGTTTACCGCTGGCGCGCGACACGATACCATCGTCGTCGCCGGGTAGCACCCGGGACGTGTAGGGGATGTGTGCGCTGCCCATGATGATCCCTAGCGGGAAATCAGCGCGACCAAGAGAGTTTGGCCAGCTGTTTTCTCCGGTTTGGAGTTCGAGCGCGGTGGAGCCGAAAAATTTTGCGAGGACGGGACGCTTGCCGAGACGGTCGATGATTTCGATCCCCTTGTTCGGCGGTGCTAGCATGACGACCTTGCCGAGGTTGGCAGGGCGATGCTCGCTCAGATAGTCGGTCGTCCAACCGTGGAGGATGACGAGGTAGTCGCCATCTCCCGAATAGATCCGGTGGGAGCCGTTTTTGATCAGGTCGCCAGCCAGGCTGTGGTGTCCGGCCATGACGGACATGGCGGCGACGGCGATTAGGAAAGACTTCATTTGGGCAATTTAGCCGTCGCTGGATGGATTGGGTAGGGGGATTTGTTCCTAACAGGATTCCGCCCAGCAGGTGTGGCAGCTAAATCCGGCACCGAAAGAGGCCATAAACAGGTTTTCCTGTGCCTCCGGGCGTGTTTCCTCGAGGTAGTGCTGGAGGGCGATGAGCACTGAAGGGCTGCTCAGGTTGCCGTATTGGTCGAGGACATGCGCGGTCTCAGCCAGGTCATACTGTGGTAGTTGCTCGCGGATGGCTGTGAGGACATCACGGCCGCCGGTGTGGGTTAGCGCGCGGGTCGGACGCGAGGCGATGCTCGGCGCTGGAGCTGCTGCATGCATTTCGGCAACCGTCTCGGCCGCGATCGCCGGCACGCTGCGGTGAAGCTTGTTCTTCAGTTTGCCGCCGTCGTTGACGAAGCGGATTTTCTCGCGCTCCTCGGGGATGTGTTTGGAGCGGAAGCCGTGGCAGTGGAGTAGCGACTCCGTGGTCTGACTCCCCGACCAGATCGAGGCGCTGGCGCCGTCGCCGAACAGGCACAAGCTGATGAGCACCCCAGGGTCGTTCGACATGTAGAAGGCCGTCGAACAAATTTCGACGGCGATCACCCCGACGGTCGCGTCCGGATTCGCAGTGAGGAAGTTGGAGGCGCTGCGCATGGTAGGGATTGCTGCACCGCAGCCAAGGCCGACGATATCATGCAAGACGGCGTCATCGCGCAGGCCGAGTTTCTCGGCAACATGGCTGGAGACGCCGGGGCACAGGTAGCCCGTACAGGTGCAAATGAAGACGGCGTCGAGTTCGGCCGCAGCAGTCCCGGATTTTTCCATCGCCGAAGCCAGAGCCTCGGCTGCGAGTGCCGGGGCATGGCGTTCGTAGGCCCGGTTGAGCTGGCCAGCATCGAGATCGTAGACACCGGTCATGTCTTCGATCGCAAAATGGCGCTTCGAGATGCCGCTGTCCCCGTCGAGAATCGTCTGCAGCAGCTGTTGGGAATTCGGCGTCAGGATCTGCTCAGCGTGCGGGGAGAGCCGAGCCATCTCGGCGCATTCCGGTTGTGTGTAGAACTGTTCGGGGAACGCGCTAGCGATTGATTTGAGATACACTTGGCGGGGCTATTGGGGTTCGACTTGCTGGGTCGAGGCCATCGCGGCCTCGATTGGCGCCTGCGGGCCGGCGAGAGCCTGGAGGACGTGAGGGAGAAATTTCGCCGTGCTCTGGGCGAGTCCATAGGGCGGGGCTGAGTCGCAATCGCTGGCGGCACCAAGGTGGATGCCGAGCACCTCGCCGGCGAGACCGACGATCGGGGCGCCGGTGTTGGCGTTCGCTGGGGTGGCAATTTGGGATAGCCCGCCTGCCGGGTCGAAGCGGTGCATCGCGGTTAGTACGACAGGGTCGTCGAGCTCACTGATGAAGACCGCGAAGTCGTTGCCGATCTCGATCTCGCCGACGCTTGCTTTGAGAAGGAAGGCCGCAGGCAGCGTGGGGGTGCTTGGCGGACCGACGAACTCGGGTATTCCGATCGGGGCTTCGGACTTGAATCCCTTGCTGGCAATGAGTGCTGCCAGAGCGAGGATCGCGAGCAGCCAGGGGTAGTTGATAACAGGTCTGGCGCTATGAGGGGGGGAGGCTTTCAACTCGGAAACTACTGATGGTGACGGCGGTTGTGGCGACGCATGGTACCGCTATGGGTGTTCTGTTTCCGTACCTTTTTCGTGTGAGCGCTCTGCTCGGATTCGACCGTGGTGCATGAGGTGAGGGTGGCCGAGGCACCTAGCGATGCG